>DATMXF010000125.1:0-3069 GCA_035561835.1 Patescibacteria group bacterium | reverse complement strand
CTGCCGGCGGGGAAGGCCGAACGGTTTCTCGTGTATCTCATCCCGCCCTTCGCCCTGTTGACGGCTCGATATTGGGATTATCTGTTTCAGCATGCCGATACCTTGACGTCAGCGGAACGTCGCCTGCTCAGGATCACGGCCTTCCTTCTGGGTCTGATCGGCGCGCTCGGCGTGTTTGTGGGCCCAAGGCTCATTCAACTGCGATTCCTCATGCCTGGCGACGTCTGGCCGATCCCTCTCGCGCTGCTTCTAGGCATCGGGTGTGTGGCGGTCCTCTACAGCGCGTGTACGCGCCAACCGCAGGCAATCTTTTCGAGCGTGACGGCGGTCGCCGTCGTCATGACCATCGGTCTCGTTCAGTACTTCTATCCCATGCTTGCCAAATACGAATCTGCCAAGGCCATTGCTTATCAGGTTCAGGCGGTTGTGAGTGACGCCCCTCTGGTGATTTATCATCCAGGTCGGGCGTTAGGTGAGGATATCCTGTATTATCTGGATCGACCGTCGCCGGTGCCGGAACTCCAGACCCCGGACGAGATCTACGCGGCCTTTGAGACCGGGCAGCAGGTCTTCGGTCTTCTGAGTAAAAGCAGCTTTGAAGAGCTTGAACGCCGAGGCGATCTTCCGATCATGCGTCTGGCGGATCATTCATATCGCCAGCGAGACTTTGTCCTGGTGAAAAATCGGGCGCGGTTATAATGGGAAGAACAGCCCATGCGGTAGCGACCGCACCACGGCGCACGAAAACCCCCTCAATCCCCCTTTATGAAAGGGGGAGGTAGGGAGAGACGTATAAGTGTTCCCCCCCATTTGTGAAAGGGGGGTCAGGGGGGTTTGTCCGAAGCTGACGGCTGAGCGCTATTTTGTGAGGAATTTCCGTGTCCATCGATCTGAGGCTCCAGGAAAAAGCGAAAGTGATACGTCTGCTCATCACGGACGTAGACGGCGTCCTGACTGATGGACGTATCTTCTACAATGCTGAAGGCGTGCAGAGCCAGGCCTTCTTCGTGCGAGACGGTTTTGGGTTTCGCATGGCCCGGCAGGCGGGATTGCTGACGGCGATCGTGACGGGGCGCGTATCGGCGGCGGTGACCCACCGCGCGAAGGAATTGGGCATTACCGAGATCCACCAAGGGGCGATGAATAAGCTCGAGGTGTATGAGATGCTCCTGCATCGGTATGGCCTGACCGATGAGGCGACGGCGTATGTCGGCGACGATCTGAACGACCTGTCTGTGCTCGGTCGGGTCGGCCTTTCCGCGGCGCCGGCTGATGCCGATCCGGAGGTGACAACGCGAGTTGCGTATGTCACGACGCAGGTCGGCGGCCGCGGCGCGGTCCGGGAAGTGATCGATCTGATCCTGAAGGCCCAGGGCCGATGGGAGGAGTTCCTTGAAGAGCGAGGACCGGCGTCGGAGGAGGGGCGGCCGGATGGCGGCTTTTTCTTGACAAGCGGACGAGGTATGTTACAGTGACCCGTCTGGGGCGGGGCGGCGTCGTATGCCGACTTGCCGTCGAAGTAACAGAGCGGATTGTATAGAAGGGGAGGAGGACCGATTCATGCCGAAGTCGTATCTGTTCACGTCGGAATCGGTGACGGAAGGTCACCCCGACAAGATCGCCGATCAGATCTCTGATGCCATACTTGACGCTATCTTTGCGCAGGACCCTTACGGCCGCGTAGCGTGCGAAACACTGGTCACGACCGGTTTGGCCTTCGTGGCCGGGGAGATCAGCACCAAGTGTTATGTGGATATCCCAAAGGTCGTTCGCGAAACGATCAGAGACGTCGGCTATACAAGGGCCAAGTACGGCTTTGATCATGAAACCTGCGCCGTGATCACCTCCATTCAGGAACAGTCGGCCGATATCGCCTTGGGGGTTGATATCCAGGGGGCGGGCGATCAGGGGCTCATGTTCGGCTATGCCAGCGATGAGACGCCCGAGCTGATGCCGATGCCGATCATGCTGGCCCACAAGCTGGTGAGGCGGTTGGCTGAGGTCCGGCGCGCGGAGATCCTGGACTATCTCCGACCGGACGGCAAATCGCAGGTGACGGTCGAATACGTCAATGGAAGGCCGAATCGTATCGATACGGTGGTCATCTCAACCCAGCACAGCCCGGAGGTCTCGCTCAAGCAGATCCGGGAAGATATCGTTGAGCAGATTGTCCTGCCGGTCCTTCCACCTGAGCTGGTGGACCTGGAGCGGATTCATTATCATATCAACCCGACAGGTCGCTTTGTGATCGGCGGTCCCCACGGCGATACAGGACTGACCGGTCGGAAGCTGATTGCAGACACCTATGGCGGGGTTGGAAGCCACGGGGGCGGCGCCTTCTCCGGGAAGGACCCGACAAAGGTGGATCGATCCGCATCGTACAATGCCAGATATATTGCAAAGAACTTTGTTGCGGCCGGCCTGGCGAAGAAATGCGAGGTCCAACTGGCCTACGCGATCGGCGTCGCGGACCCGGTGTCGGTGCTGGTAGACAGCAAGGGGACAGGGACCATTCCGGATGAAGAGATGATCAGAATGGTTCCTATGCACTTTGAGTTGACCCCGGCCGGGATGATCAAGGCACTCGATCTTCGGCGTCCGATCTTTAAGCAGACCGCCGCCTATGGCCATTTCGGCCGCACGGAACCCGATTTTACGTGGGAACGGACCGACAAGGCTGAGGCGCTGAGACAAGAGGCAAGCAGACTGGGAGCATAGGGGATAGGGTAGAGGGTTTAGGGTGGAGGGGAAAGGGATAGGAATCGAAGGGTGTCGATGGCGGTTCGTGGTCTATACCCTGAACCCTAGACCCTTTCAGGAGGATTCATAGACTGCGACGCGAAAGATCTGACGTTGGCGGATAAAGGGCTCCTGCGTATTGAATTCACGGAGAGTTCATTCCCCGCGGCTTGCCGCGGGGTAGTACATTGGGCGCGGGAACAGCTCGATGCTGAGCACGGCGTTCAGGATCGGGTTGTTCTGCGGCCTCGTTAGGCGTTCTTACGGTTTCCATTTTAAATAGTTGCTGCCCCTCTGAAGGTCCTCTTAAAACCTCCGAATCCTATCTCG
>DATMXF010000124.1:0-4648 GCA_035561835.1 Patescibacteria group bacterium | reverse complement strand
ACCCGAGGCAGAGCAGATAGGCCTCCACGTACTCGGTCAGGACCTTGCGGATCCGCAACCAGACCACCGCCGGGTGCAGTACGGCCTCAAGCCGGTGTACCTTCAGGTAGTACGCAACCCCCATCGGCAAAAAGAAGCCGGCCGTGATGCCGGCGAGCATTCCGAGCAGGATCAGGACAAGGCCGAGGTTGAGCGCTATACCCCCTCGCACCAACAGGCCGAAACCGGACACAACAAAGAGAAACGGAACGATCTCGTAAGCCAGGGCGAGCACAAACAGCAGCAACCCCTTCACGCATAAGGTCGACCACCGGCTCCACAGCGGCAATGAGTCGGCCTGCGGGACCGCCAAGGCGCCCTGAAAGGTCGCCAGCGCAAACCCCAGCACGGGGAAGTTGACCGCCGGCGCCAGCAGAGATCCCGCAAGGGCGAATTCTCGTGTGAGCAGGAAGCCAGCAGCTACAAAGAGGGCTTCGAGGAGTAGTCCGACGCTTCCGCCAATCGCGATCTTTGGCAGCCACCTGCGATCTTCCAAGGGGAAGGCCAGCGCCTTCGCCGCCCGGTTAAGCAAACCGACCTCTGCAGTGTTTCACGTGCAACACTTATCACTCAAACCTGCCCACAGATGCGCTCGTAGATCCTTTCGAGGTCCCCCATCGAGTAAAATTCTACCTCAATCGTCCCCCCTTTGCCCTTTCTGCAGATTTGCACCTTGGTTCCGAGTGCCTGCCGAAGAGCGTCTTCGGCTGCATGGATCGTCGGCTCGCTTGCGCTCGGGCGTCGTGGAGAACTGCCGACCTGTTTCAACCGTCGGACCAGCGCTTCAGTGGCGCGCACGGACAGAGTTCGACGAATCGCCTCATCGCGCGCCTTGATCTGGTCGGCTGGACGGTCCAGCCCCAGCAGGGCGCGGGCATGCCCTTCTGACAGGGCGCCCTCCACCAGGTCGGCCTGGATCTGCTTTGGCAGCTTGAGCAGCCGCAGTGCGTTCGCCACGGAGGAACGATCACGACCGACCCGACGAGCTACCTCTTCCTGAGTCAACCCGAACTCGTCCTGCAGCCTTAAGTACGCCTCGGCCGCCTCGATCGGATTCAGGTCCTCCCGCTGCAGATTCTCTATTAACGCCACCTCCAGCGCCTGACTGCTGGAGAGCTCTTTTACCAGGGCCGGAACCACCTCAAGCCCCGCCATTCGCGCGGCCCTGAGGCGTCGCTCCCCGGCTACCACCTCCAGCCGACCGCCCTCCCGGCGAAGCAGAATGGGCAAGAGCACCCCATGCGCCTTGATGGACGACGCCAACTCGTTGAGCTTGGAGTCGTTCATAGAGCGGCGGGGCTGGGATGTGCCTGGCGCGATCTCTTCCACTCGAATCTGCAGCACCCCGGAGGGTTCGCCTGCGGGGATCAGTGTCTCCAGCCCCCTCCCGAGGGCTCTACGTTGCGCCATCGATGATCTCCTTGGCTAAGCGAAGATAACTCTCGGCGCCTGACGAGCGGCCGTCATACAGCAGAACCGGCTTCCCGAAGCTGGGCGCCTCACTCAGTCGCACATTTCGGGGAATTACGGTTCTAAGGACGCCGCGCGGAAAGTGGCGCCGCACCTCCTGTTCCACCTGTTCGCAAATATTCAGCCTCATGTCGTACATGGTCAGGACGATTCCCTCGACCTGAAGGTCCGGATTCAGCCTCCCCCGGCAAAGGGTAATAGCCTCCATGATCCTGGCCAGGCCTTCCAGGGCATAGTATTCGCATTGAAGCGGGATCAGAACGGAGTGGGCGGCAGCCAGGGCATTGACGGTCAGCAGGCCAAGGGAAGGCGGGCAGTCGATCAAGACGAAGGCGTAGGCATCTGTCCCGGTCCCCAGCGCCTCCTTCAGGCGAGTCTCCCGATCCGGGCTTGACGCCAGCTCTACCTCCGCCCCGATAAGGCGGTCTCCCGCCGGGACCAGGTCCAACCCCGGGGCAACGGTCGGTCGCACCACTTCAACGACCTTCGCCCCGCCCATAAGCAGGTCGTAGGCGGCCGGTGTGGCCTCGCGCTCAACTCCCAATGCGCTCGTGGCATTACCCTGTGGGTCGAGATCGAGGAGGAGCGTCCGGTGCTCCGCCGCCGCAAGAGAAGCGGCCAGGTTCACCGCTGTTGTCGTTTTGCCGACTCCGCCCTTTTGGTTCGCAATGGCGATGATCCGCATCGCTGCCTTTCCTCAGAAAATGGCCGTCAGCAATCAGCGTTCAGCCGTCAGCTTCAGACAAACCCCCCTGATCCCCCTTTCATAAAGGGGTGGATACTCCTGATACGCTCGGCGCCTCCCCCTTTCGTAAAGGGGGATTGAGGGGGTTTTCGTGCGCCGTGGTGCGGCCGCGGCCGCATGGGGTGTCTCTCACAAAAAAAGCGTTCAGCATTCAGCTGTAGGTCGGGTTAGCGCAGCGTAACCCGACAACGCTCGGCTGACCGCTCTCTTAGAATAGCATTTTCGTGCGCCGTGGTGCGGCAGCGCTCATGGGATGTCCCTGCTAAACTTGTCCAGAAAGGGTATCACAGTCGGCGGCAGGAACAAAGCGGTGAGTTGCAGAATGTTTCACGTGAAACATTCTTTAGCTGCCAGCGATCAGCTATGAGCGGTCAGCCCTCTTTAGAACGAGCAGATGGGTTGGTGAAAACCCAGCGTCAGGGGCAGGAACCTCGCGAATCTCTGCGCGCATCCCCAATGCGGCAACCAACGGCCGAAGGGACGGTAGCGAGTCGCGCGCCTCTTGCCCCGCCTGGAGAATCAGTCGTCCACCTGGCTTGAGAAGCGGACCAACGATACGCGCCACATCCGGGACCGGACCAACCGCCCGCGCGAAGGCTACATCATATCTGCCCCGATGCTCGACATCCACGCACAGCGCCTCGACCCTGGCCTGCACGCAGCGAACACCAGTAAGCTCCAGACGTCGTATGATAGAGCGCAGAAAGGTAGCTCGCCTCCGTCTGGGTTCGAGCAGCACCATCTCGATGTCGGGATAGCCTATCTTGAGAACCAGGCCGGGGAATCCCGCGCCCGATCCGACGTCTATGGCTTTCACTAACGGTGCGGGCTCAAAGGCTGTCCTATAGGCAAGAGAGCGCAGGAACCCCTCGCGGATGATTGCTTCCTCAGATTTTAGCCCTGTCAGGTTTACCTGTGAGGCCCACCGTCGCAACTCCGACAGGTAGACGTCGAACGCGTCGTGTTGCACCGGCGTTAACTGAAGCCCAATGCGGTCGAGCCCTCGAGTGAAAAGCTCGCTGCGGTCGGCAATGGTCTGTTGGACCGCCAGCTCGGGCGTGGCAATCTGGTTAGGTCGCCTCCGGTCCACTGAGTGCGAGCTTCCCTTGCTTCTGCAGCCACTGTTGTTGACCCATCTGGAGGACATTGTTCACGAGCCAATACAACACCAGCCCTGAGGGGAAGGTCCAAAACATGACGGTAAACAAGACCGGCATCATCCACAACATCATCTTCGCCTGCTGCGGATCACTTGAGCTGGGGGGGGACATCTTTTGCTGGAAGAACATGCTGACACCCATCAACAGCGCCAACAGGTTAAAGGGGTAGTCCTTTAAGCCCCATACGTCAAACGCGAAGAGCGCATCCGGCTGAGAAAGATCCTTGATCCAGAGGAATGGGGCTCGCCACATCTCCACCGAGCTCGAGAGTGCGTTGTACAGTGCGACGAAGATTGGGAGCTGAACCAGCATCGGAAGGCACCCGCCCAGCGGGTTGACTCCATGCTTTTTATACAGCCCCATGACCTCTTGCTGCTTCTTCTGCGGATTGTTTTTATTGCGCTCCGAGATGGCGGCAATCTTCGGCTGCAACGACTTCATCGCCTGCATCGACCGGAGGCTCTTTGCAGTAAGGGGATGGAGGACAATCTTCTGCAGCACGCTCACCAGGATGATGGCGACGCCATAGTTGCCGCTGACGCGATTCAGAAAACGCAGGAGGTGAAGCGCAGGACGGGCGAGCGCATCAAACCACCCAAGGTCTACGATTTTACTGAGATCCGATCCGACGGCATTAAGATGGTCCAGATCCTTCGGCCCACCATAGAAGGCAACGCGTTGGGTCAGCTCCCCCCCCGGCTCCAGGCTCTGGGTCGGGGTGACGAGAGAAATAACCGGCTGTTCCTCTGGCCCTTTGCGTACCGTCGCCACGCTCCCTTTGCCTTCAGGCAAGAGCGCTGCGGCGAAGTAAAGATTCTGAAGGGCCGTCCACGATACCTGCCCACTATGGGTGACAGCACCCTTAAGGCTTCCAAGGTCGTCCGTCACGCGGCGCCCATCCACCCAGCTAGTGGATGACACGACCTGCGCGCGCTCACCGTCGACGCCGCTGTAGAATCCGGGACCCCATGCGAGTTCCGGCGTGATGGTCATCGGCTTCTTACCAGTGTTTTTCCAGGAAAGCTCAACCTCAACGCGATAGCTGTTACCCTTGAATGTGACACGCTTAGAGAGTTGAAGGGGCCCTCTTCCGCGCGAAGAAAAGGTAATCGACCCGGTCTCGGACTGCGAACGAAGACTTAGCTGCGTTGTATCGATGTCGAAGTCCAGCGGCGCCGGCTCCTCCGGATTACCGCTGGAGACCAGAAGCGGGCCCAGCAGCTCCCCTTGCTGG
>DATMXF010000123.1:0-6060 GCA_035561835.1 Patescibacteria group bacterium | reverse complement strand
AACCTCCCCCTGATTGCCGCTGCACTGCTTGTCTTCGTACCGTTGCCGCAATACGCTGCCCGACTCTCCCCCATCAGGCTCACCGGCCGTTCCCCACCCCAACTCCTCTTCGTGTAGTTCTTTTTCACTCACGTACTCAACCGGTACGCGCTAGGCAATTATCTCATTTGAACCGAGGTGCCTGAGCCCTGGCTAAGGCTTAGACGGATCCTGTGAGCGAATGGCGCCGTGTGAGCGTCATGAGTTTGAGCCCAGGCCCCTCAAGCCTCGTCATATCTTGTTGACCTCTCTCCCGGCAGGAGGGGCGAAGGAATTGGAGGTGTCATCGTGTACAACGCGCACATTGAACGACCAGCTCGAACTACGAGTCGACGCATATCCAACAACAAGAGGGCCCACGGGTCTCGTGACTACTTCAGTGAAGCCCTCCGGATCCTGGACAACGACAGAACGCTTGAACCGCAGCGGGAGCACTTGGCGGCGCTGTGGGGGCTGGCGATCGGGCTCACGCGCCGGCTGACGCAGGCGTACGTGGCATCCCAGGACGATCGAGCTGCCACGGTAAGCAACAACCATCGCAACCCAACCTGCCCTGCCGGGGTTGAGCCGGTTCTCGACGGCAGGAATGCCCTCCCTCGAAGCGGATGAGCCTCTTCGGGACTGCCGTTCTTCATCCGGCAGTCCCGGGCTCGTCGTCTCAACGAGGGAATGTCGTATGGGGAACGGGGGCAATGAGGACATCAATCCTTTAATCGGCTGGATGCGGGCGGCCCCGCGGAGGCAACGGACTGTCATGAGGAGACTCTTTATTCCTGTTCTATTACTTATCGTCGCACTGTGGATGGCAACCGCGACAGACGCTCACGCAACTTCGATTCAGGCGCAAGACCCGGCCACGATCTTTGCCCGGGCCTGTGCGAGCTGCCATGGGGCAAAGGGTAACGGGGGGGTGTCGTGGGTGAAGAACAGCCCCCAGGACCGACGGACAGCGCCCAGCATGTCGGGAAAAAGTATCGATCAAATCAAACAGATCGTCAGAAATGGATCGAACAATGCCGCAATGCCGGCCTTCGGCGTTCAGGAGATCACGGATGCCGAATTGGACGCGTTAGCAGCCTTTATCAAAAATAACGCATGTACGATGGGCATGATGGGCGGCATGATGCAGCAGTCGTGCGGTATGCCGACACCGACGAAACCAGGCGGGACGGAGGTGGTTCTGTATGCGCTGGATGCCGACCCGTGGTTTACTGATCAGGGTGCGGATAATGCCGCCGACCCCTTCGATGATAAAAGGAGGGTCGTGCTGCAGCCGGGCCAATACCTGAAAGTGGTCAACACCGGTCGAACCTGGCACACCTTGACGAATGCCGCGCTGGGCAAGGACTCCGGATTTATCGGCTATGCCGGCAACTACAGGATGATGACAGGGGACCTCAACCAGGGGGTAAGCGCCGGCATGGGTTTCTACTATGCCGACCGGACCAGCGGCCTGTCAGCGGGCTGCAACAAGTATATCTGTAAGATGCACCCGTACATGACGGTCGAGGTCTGCACCGCCGGCAGCATACCGAAGGGCCCGAACGACGCGTACGGCCTGACACGCGCGCACAAGCATCCCCTGGGGCTTCCGCCTGTCCCTGGTATCGGCGATGAGGTCTGGGTCAGCGCCCAGAGCCAGGAAGAACCGGGTGAGAACACCCTGACCATCCAGAATAAATCGGTCAGCGGCTTTGATGGGGCCTACCAGATCATCAATACCGCCATCTGGAATGTCACCCGGATCCCGAACGTCGGGAATAACCCGCACAATGCTTGGCCGGGTCACACCACTACGCGGGATGTGGTGGTCTCTGCCAGTTGGCATGACAACAAACTGTCTCTGATCGATGCCAACACCAAGACCCTCGTTAAGGAGTTCCGCTCAGGGGCCTCGAACGCGCACGTCATGGTCGCGCCGGGACCTGAGAACCGCGATACATGGTTCGTCACTCACATGGGAGGGGTTGCCACAGCGAAAATCAGCGCCCAACTGCTCGAAGCGGGGCAAAATCCCAACATAAGCCTCTTGCGGGGCGCCTCCGGTCCCCACGGCCTCTGGTTTTGTGATGATGCGTCTCATCTCATCGTCGCCGACACCTTCGACAACTCCGTCTCCATGCACGATATCGACGCAGGAGTTGTCGCCACCACCGCAACCGGAGGTAAGACCCCCTTAGCAACCGCTATCCAGAACGGCCTTGGGACCGGAGGCTGCGCGAGGGGCGTGGCCGGGAATGCTGCAACCGCCGATCTCTCCATCTACGATATCAGCCCCGCCTTCGGACATGAGCACCTCGACCGCAACACAACGTGGTCAGCGGACCCGGCAGATGGGGTGTATAAGAACGCGGCCGGCAACTTGGCGGTCCGAGTGACCGATCCGGAAACAGACATGGCCACCCCGCATCCGCTGCTGCCCGCTGGCGAGACCATAGAACAGAAGCGTTGGGCGCACCTAACCGTCCAAAGCCCGATCAGCCCCCCTGATGCCACAACTCATGGCCGCTTTATGGTGACCGCCAACAAGGCCAGCTTCAATGTCGTGATCACTGGTCTGGATCCTGTCACGGGGCTGCCGTGGGGAAGCTTCACGATCCCGGCCGGTCTTGGGGCTCACGGAGTCACGTTCGGTAAGAAAAGTCAGTGTGACACCAATCACGATGGCGTGGAGGACACCTCCTATCCTATTGCGATCTGCTATTACGCCTACGTCAGCAATACTTTTGAGGATTATGTCAGCGTCTATGACCTGGAGAAGATCGACCTCAATAACGACCGGGTGAACAACAATCCGTCTGGGGTCGGGATGCAGAACCCAGGTTCGGCCCTGTTTGCCGAACGCCTCTATCTCGAAGGCGGGGCGGTGAAAGCAGTGACCACCCTGGATCCGGGCGTGGCCTCGCTCTGTGGGTCTGCGTTGGATTGCGACACGAGGCCTACCGGGGGAACCTACATCTCCAATCTGCCCATTGGAGTCCTCTGTCCGGATTGCCGCAGTGGTGTGCATGTGGGTGATATTCCCCTGACCTTGACCACGGGTGCACCACTGGCAGGCCCGGCCGGTCATGTGATCAACACCGGCTCCGGCTCGAAGTATGCCTATCTCAAAGAGCCGGTATGGGTGGACACCATGACGCTGGGGTGCTTCTTCGGGGTGAATGACTGTGACAATACGCCCTTTGAACCGGGCGAAGTGGGGAATTTGAATACGGAAGTTACCCTCGATTTGGAGCTCGGAACGAACACAGGCGCCCAGGGAATTCTCGTCAGAGCGGCCGCTGCACCATGGACGCCGTAGGTCTGTTATCCGCCGTCACGACTCCAGCGACGGAGCACAAGAAGAGGACATGACGACAGTGAGAAGATTTGTGATTGCACTATCAGCGATATTGCTGATCCCACCCCTTGCCATGGCAGAGGAGGAAAAGCACGACCCAGAGGTTGTTACACTTGATGAGATAGTTGTGCAATCGACCGCCATCAATGACCTCTTCGTGCCGCTGAATGCATCGGTGGTCGATGAGCGGAAGCTACAGTCCCTGTCGCCCGCCACCAGCGACACGGCCGGCCTGCTGAGAGACCTTCCGGGCATCAGCCTGTATGGCAACGGCGGCATGTCCAGCCTGCCGGTCATTCATGGTATGGCAGATGATCGCGTACGTATCAAGATAGACGGCATGGACCTGATTTCCGCCTGCGCCAATCACATGACTCCCCCGCTTTCCTACGTCGACTCATCCAACGTCGGAACCCTTAAGGCGTTCGCCGGCATCACGCCGGTCAGTGTCGGCGGCGACAGCATCGGCGGCACGATTCTGCTGGAGTCTCCAATGTCGGAATTCGCCGCCCCCGGTCAGGACCACCTGCTGAAGGGTCAGATCGGCTCCTTTTACCGCAGCAACAACAAGGCCCGCGGCGGTCATTATTCGGCCACCTACGCCACTGAGACGTTCAGCGCGACCTACAGCGGGTCCGTGATCCATGCCGACAATTACACGGCGGGTGGAAATTTCAAGGCGGCCGGTCCCGCCGCCATAGATAAGCCGAACAACCGGCTGGATGGCGATGAGGTCGGCTCCAGCGCGTATAAGGCTGAAAACCACAGCCTGGCCTTCGCGCTGAGAAAGGCCAACCATCTTGTCGAACTGAAGTTAGGCTACCAGTATATTCCGGAACAGGGCTTCCCCAACCAGCGCATGGACATGATCAGCAATACCCAGTGGCGCCAGAACCTGCGTTATCTCGGCCAGTTCGACTGGGGTTCGCTGGAGGCCCGCGCCTATCATGAAACCGTCCGGCACGATATGGATTTCGGCGACGATAAGCAGTTTGTCTATGGAGCGGCCCCCGGGATCGTCTCACCCGGAATGCCGATGAACGCCGACAGCAGGAATCTCGGCGGTGTCCTCAAGGCCAACATCGATCTGACCAGACAACATACCGTCCGTGTCGGCGGCGAATATCAGTATTACCGATTGCACGACTTCTGGCCGCCGTCCCCCGCCGTCTTACCGCCTGGTTTCATGTTCGGGGGAATGGCGCCGAATGTGTTCAGGAACATCAACGACGGCACCCGCGAACGAAAGGCGCTGTTTGCCGAATGGGAGGCGCGCGTACATCCGCAGTGGCTGGGGCTGCTGGGCGCCCGCTACGAGCGGGTGGAGATGGATACCGGACGGGTGCAGGGCTACAACGACGTGTTCGCAGGGTACAAGCTTGCGGCAGACGCCTTCAACGCCCGCAATCACGACCGCAACGACAACAATTGGGATCTCACGGCGCTCGCCCGTTACACACCGCTGGACACGCTCAGCCTCGAATTCGGTTACGCGCATAAGACCCGCTCGCCGAATCTGTATGAACGGTACACCTGGTCGACAAACGCCATGCCGATGGTTATGAACAACTTCGTCGGCGACGGCAACGGCTATGTCGGCAATCTGGATCTGGACCAGGAAAAGGCGCACACCTTGAGCGGCACCGTCGACTGGCATGCGGTCGACCGCAACTGGGAGATCAAGGTGACACCGTACTACACCCACGTCACCGACTACATCGATGCAAAGCGCTGCGTAGGCAGCGGAACGGGCATGAATGCGATCTGCGGCGGCCCGTTGAACAATACCGCCGTAAACAAGTTCGTCCTTCTGCAGTACGCCAACCAGACGGCCCGATTCTGGGGTGTCGACGTCTCCGGGCATCTGCCGTTGGCGAAAACAGACGGTTTTGGCGCATTCCATCTGACTGGGCTGTTCAATTACACGAACGGCAAGAACCGCACCACCGGCGACGACCTGTACAACATTATGCCGCTCAACGGTAAGCTCGCACTGAATCACAGGCTTGGCGGCTGGGACGGCAGCGTCGAGATGGTCATGGCGAAGGGCAAGAACAATGTCTCCGATGTGCGGAACGAAATCAAGACAGCAGGCTATATCCTGGCCAACCTGCGTACCGGCTACAACTGGAAGTCGATGCGACTCGATTTCGGCATCGAGAATATGTTCGACAAGTTCTACTCCTTACCGCTCGGCGGCGCCTATACCGGTCAGGGCATGACCATGGGCCTCAACTCGATACCATGGGGCATCGCCGTTCCAGGCATGGGACGCACGTTTTATACCGCCCTGACCTTCAAGTACTGAGAGGCTGAATGCTGATCGCTGAATGCTATGCTAACCAACACACAGGAGAGACAAAATGCACCTAGCGAAACAGATCATCTTTCCGGCCCTTCTGGCAGTCCTGGTGATCTCTACTGATGCATGGTCATTTCCACATGCCAATGTTGAGTCCAAGGACACCCTCGATGCGTACAGCGGCAGGAACTACCAAGAAGGGTCGAGCGCGACCCTGAGTATTTCTCTAGGCCACGGATGTACCATGTCCGGGGAGTCTTACTCGACCCGGTACGTCACGGCGCTGTTCCCCAACGGTGCCAGCCCAAATCTCAGCGGTATCGCCTATACCACGGATGGGGTGACCAACTATAGCGGCAACGCACTGTTCGGAATTAAG
>DATMXF010000122.1:0-8625 GCA_035561835.1 Patescibacteria group bacterium | reverse complement strand
TGAGGCCTTCGATATCATACAACGCTATCTGGCGCGGCTCTTCCCCACCGAAACGGGCGCGCTCTATCTGCTGACGCCCACGCGTGCCGAGCTGGAACAGGTGGCGGCGTGGGGTGAGCGCGCGGCCGGCCTTGCGCCCGCCTTCGCGTTGGAGGATTGCTGGGCGATCCGGCGCGGACACCTGCACCACGCACGCATGACCCGCGGCGATGCGGCCTGTCGCCATATGTCCGCCGCCGATGTGCGTGAGCATATATGCGTCCCGATGCTGGTACAAGGCGAGGCGCTGGGCATCTTGTGCCTGAGCCACTCCGGGGACACCGACACGCGAATGGGAGAGGAATCATTTGTCTCGCTGGTACAGACCCTCGCCAACAGTATCGGACTCTCAGTGGCCAACCTGCGCCTACGCGACGAGCTGCGCCGGCTCTCCATCCGCGACACCCTGACGGGCCTGTTCAATCGTCGCTACCTGGACGAGACGCTGCGGCGCGAAATCCTGCGCGCGAAACGCGCCAAGTCGACGCTTGGCGTGATCATGCTGGATATTGACCATTTTAAGCGCGTCAACGATACGTATGGGCACGAGGCGGGTGATGCGATCCTGTCTACGCTCGGCGGGTTTTTAGAGCGGCACGTGCGAGGCGAAGACGTTGCCTGCCGTTATGGCGGCGAGGAGTTTACGCTCATTCTCCCGGGCACGTCCCTGGAGATTGCGCGCGACCGCGCCGAACAGTTGCGCGTCGGCGTACAGGCGCTCGTGGTGCGGGTTGCCGATCGGCCGTTGGAAGCGGTGACCCTCTCGCTCGGCGTCGCAGTGATGCCGGACCATGGCGAGACGGCCGAGACGATCCTGCAGGCCGCGGACGCGGCTCTGTATCGCGCCAAGCAGGGCGGCAGAGATCGGGTCGAGGTAGCGAGGAGTCTTATCGTTTCTCTACCAGGAAGTAGACATAGCGAAGAAACCCCACATCATAGCCGACTTTGATGTAGACAGCCGCCGGAAATTGCTCTTTCATGAGCCTGACCCCCTCGCTCCCCAATCTCATACCTTTCCAGACGAGGCGCGGAACGTCTTTGATTGAAAGCGTCTTAATCGCCTTCAACGCTGACTCGTAGCCAAACTCCCAGTTTCTTTTGACTTGATTATTCAGATCAGTCATCTCAATGATGTTAAAATCGTTGTGCTCAAAATATCTCCTGTAATTGTCCGGCGTTTCAAGACTTGGGATGGCCCAGTATTTCATAAATGGATGCAAGACAAGTTCTTCCTGAATTGAGTTCAGCCCGCTCTGTTTGCACCATCCGAGCAGAAGAAGGCGAGCCCCAGGGTTCATCACGTTCGAGATTTTTTCCACAGCTAATCGTTTATCCGGTAGATAGCAATCGGCGTCCATGAGCACGACTGCGTCAAATATTTCTCCGAGTTCATCAACCTTCATAATGTCGTGGTGCTTGAAACGTAGGTTCGGCCGCGTAAATCTCCTGGCATGTGAAAGTTGTGAACGAGAAATATCAATTCCCAACACCTCACCGGAGGTATGTTCAGCCAGGACATTCGTAAAGCCGCCTCTGCCGCAGGCCAGGTCGAGCACATGACGCGCGTCGTCTATCCGCAGAGCTTCCAGATATTTTTTGTGAGTATTTTGGAAAGCCGATTCCCAACTCTCATCTTCATCCTTGAACAGCGCAAAATGAAAAAAATCATTCCAGTATTCGGCGTAGAGATCGCTGACCGCCGCAAACATGCGCTCCATGCTTTCGTCGTATTGCTCCTTAAAATACTTAAAATCTTTTGTATACGTTTTTGTGGTAAACATACGTTAAAGAAATTTCTTGTGCTTGAGGAGTCAATCCCATAGTTTAATGATAGTTTGCGAACTACGCTCTCAGTTATATAGTGATGCACTATGATGCCCAGTCGAGTCGTTTTACGTTTTCACTCACTATGGCACACCTTCGCTACAGGATCAACTGACTTGATCTCACAACCCAACCAGAACGTCGAAGCCGAACACTCAGTAGAATTGATTGGCTGCTCTCCACGATGAGACACCAATGAACAATTAGGAGGCGTACACATGCCCAACCCCAGGATTATCGCGCTCGACACCGCGAACCCCACAACGTCCTTCACCCAAGAAGAGCTGCTGGCCATCGCATCGTATACCGATGAGCGACGGCGGGGCTTTTTCCTCCACAGCGGCATTGAGCAGCGGCATATGTATGTGGATAAGGCCACCTTTCGCCCCACTGAGACCACGGACGAACTCAACGCCAGATTCCGCGAAGGAGGCGTCGAGATCGGCCGTCTGGCGATCCAGCGCGCCCTGGATCAGGCCGGCTGCTCAGCTCAGGAGATCGACTTTGTGGTAACGACCACGTGCACCGGCCGGCTCTGTCCCAACCTCGACGCCTATTTCGTCCGGGAATTCAGGATGAAGGAACGGGTTCAACGGGTGCATGTGGGAGATATGGGCTGCGCCAGCGGGATGATTGCGCTGCAGCAAGCCTATAACCACCTGCTGGCCTTTCCTGATCATCGGGCGCTGATCGTCTCCGTAGAGATCTGTTCCTCGACCTACTACCTCGATGACTCCCTCGAGACCGCAGTAGCCAACGCAATCTTTGCCGATGGGTCCGCGGCGGCCATCCTGGCATCCGATGGCGACGCTGGGGTTGAGGTGCTGGGCCACATGAGTCTGGTCCGTTCGGAGTACCTTGATCTGATGGGGTTTACCTATCCGGACGGACGACCCCGCATCCTGTTGTCCAAGGAGATCAGGGGAATCGGCAGCGCCATGATGAAGGGGCTGGCGGCGGCGATGCTTGATCACTATCATCTCAAGCAGGAGGAGATCCGGTTCTGGGTCCTGCACTCCGCCGGCCGGGGAGTCCTCGAACGGACGCAGCATGCGATGGGACTTACTGACGCCGACCTCCAATTCTCCCGCCAAGTGCTTCGCCGATTCGGGAATATGTCGTCGGCCACGGTGCTCTTCGTCCTTAATGAAGTGATCAGATCCGGGCAGGCATCCCCCGGCGACCTGGGCGTAATGATTGCGCTCGGACCTGGCTTCTGTGCGGAGGGTGCGCTGCTGCGATGGTGACGACCCGGTTGCCGCTCCCGCGCCTCCAGGGGGCGGCGGAGCTGCTGGACCGCCCGGATAACTCCGATGAGGAGATCCGTGAGAACCTGCGCGACCTGGAGCGACTAAACCGATACTTCGGCGGTGTGCGCACGGTACTTTTACACCTCGGTCGAATGGTGGGCGAGCCTTCGCAGGGCTCCTTCACGATCCTCGACATCGCGACCGGGGGCGCCGATATTCCCAGGGCCATCTGTCGTTGGGCCAGGAAGCGCAAACTTCCTGTCGCTATTGAAGCCGTGGACCAGAACGACCAGGTTCTGGTTGCTGCGACCGAATGGTCAATCGACTTCCCGGAGATCCGACTGCGGCAGGCGCAAGCGCCGCCCTTGCCCTACCCTGATCACAGCTTCGACTACGTCATCGCCTCTCTCTTCTTTCACCATTTGCACGAGGCGGAGGGGATCCTCCTGCTGCGGGAGATGGCGCGGGTGGCACGACGCGGGGTACTGGTCAATGACCTATTGCGCAGCCGACTCGCCTGTCTACTGACTGCGATGACTACACGACTGCTGTCGGGCAATCGCCTGACACGCCACGACGGCCCGATGTCGGTCCTTCGCGGTTTCAGACCAGAGGAGTTGCGTCGCATGGCGACCAAAGCCGGTCTTACCGATGTGCGGCTGAGCCACCACCTATGGTTCCGCATCGCCCTCACCAAAAAGTTCGTAACGTAAGACTGCTCCTCCCTGGCATCAGCTTGCTGGGCTGGCTGCTCATGCCTCAGCCGGCTTTTGCCGCCTGTGAGCTGCCGCCCAAGCCGGAGTCTGACCGGCACCCGGTCTACATCCTCGACCTCCACGAGAGCACGATCCGTTTTAACGCCGATGCCGGATTGCATACCTTTACCGGAGTCGCCGACCGACTGTCCGGTCGCGTCCGGTTGCCCAGTGCCTCCCGCGCCAGCGAGGCCGCAGCCTGTGTGGAGATCGAGGCTAACAGTATCACCACTGGAATTAGGATACGCGATAACACAATGCGCAGGAGGCACCTGCATACCGATCGCTTTCCGACTATTCTCTTCACCCTGAGCGGTGTAGACCTCGTAGAGCCCAAGGGCGGCGGCCGCTACGCCGCCACCCTTCGGGGTACCCTGGCGCTTCACGGGGTCACCGCCCCGCTGCTGGTCCCGGCTAAGGCAGTACTCACTGAGCAGAGGCTGGTGGTTGAGGGAGCCTTTGCTCTGCGCCTCTCGACCTTCCAGATCCCCATCCCCTCTCTACTCTTTATTCCGATGAAGGATGAGGTGGTGGTCAGCTTCAAGGTGGTAGCAATTCCCGAGTAGGGGTGTCTCCATGACGCAGATTCAGGTGATCGTCGTCGGGGCTGGTCCGGCCGGCTCAGTCCTGGCCGGTCTTTTGGCCCAGCGCGGGGTAAAGACGCTGCTGCTCGACAAGGCGACCTTTCCTCGCGAGAAGACGTGCGGCGACTATCTGAGCCCGGGAACCGTGAGACTCCTCGAGCAGCTCAATCTGCTTGACCTCGTACGCTCGGCCGGGGCGCAGCGCCTGTGGGGAATGACAGTTATCTCCCCAGACGGTACGACCTTCACGGCCGAGTTTCCCGCCATCACCGGAACCAATGGGGCTCCCCCGTTCGCGCTTTCTATCCCAAGGGCCATCCTTGACAGCCTCTTGCTGAAATGGGCTCGCGGCCTCGGAGCGAAATACGTCGAAGAGTTGCGCGTGACCGATCTGATCTGGAACGACGGACGTGTTTGTGGTGTCATGGGAATTGGACCGACCGGCCAACAGACATATCGAGGACAGATCGTCGTAGGGGCAGACGGACGAGACTCAGTGGTGGCCAGACGGCTCGGCCTGCACCAGCCGCATCCTACGCTACACCGGATGGCGCTGGTCGCCTACTATGAGGGGATCAGTACACTCCAGGATCACGGGCTGATCTCGGTCGGCGATCGGTCATATTGCATCCTCAACCCCATCGGTGAACGGCTGACCAATGCCAGCCTTGTGATGGACCAGAGGCTTGTACAAGGGTGGAAAGGGCGATTCGACGAGTTGTTCGATGGTACGCTGCACGCGTTTCCCCAGGCACTGAACGTGCTCCGTGGCACGAGACGATGCGGACCGGTCCGATGTCTTGGTCCTCTGGCGTTTCGATCAAGTTGCAGCGCCAGGGCCGGGGCGCTGCTGATCGGAGACGCGGCCGGCTTTTACGATCCCTTTACCGGCGAAGGGGTGGGTCACGCCCTCTATAGCGCGAAGCTCGCAGCCCACGAGATCGTCTCAGCCTTTGCCGAAGGCGACGGGGGCCTGACCGAGACTCGCCTTGCGCAGTTTGATCACCATCAGCGCAATGCTGTGAGAGGCAGGGAGCGGCTCGGTATTGCGCTACAGGCCATCATCCGTCGACCGCGCGCTGCTAATGCTGTCGCGCGATTCCTACGGCGACGTCAACCCCTTGCGGACCTGCTGCTCGGCGTCATCGGAGATCTGCTCCCGCCACACGCCCTCTTGTCGCCACCCGCCCTGCTCAACGTCCTCCACCGGACATGAGGCTACCTTCTTGATCGGCTGACCCGCTCCTCACACGAGCCGGCGGATCTTCTCCGTAGTTTCGCGCGAAAAGGTAGGGCCTCGCCGCAACGCTGGCACACTTGCGCCGGAATGTGCTCTACGAGAACGCGCTGACCGTCGATCATGAACACCTCGCTCATGAACTCGGACCTAGCGGCGGTGTGGCCACACACATGGCAGGTGAACATGGCTACCTCCGGCTGCAATGATCGATCCACTCATTGGGGCCGGGTTCATACATCGGGATAATCTTTGCTACCTCCATATCCATAATGGGCTGGGTTCCTCACAGCAGGATATCGAGGCACTCCTTTTCCATCGGGGCGTGAAAGCCCCCGATAACCGGAACGCCAGCGTCGCACAGCGCCCCGGCGAGATCGTAGGTCTTGAGGATCACGTTGCCAGGGCACTTGATGGAGCAGGATAGGACGAGCATCTTCCGCCGAAGGATGCCGGAATCGCCAGGCGTGAAAACACGCTCGACGGCAAGACCGCCGAGACCGTTTCGCAATGAGGCGGGGTCGTGAGATTAGAGAGCGTGGCTACCCATCGGTCTGCTTATCTTACGCGCCATCAACTCTCCTCATCGCCTTCTGCATCATGCCCCCTGCGGTACTTGATGTCGTAGGCGCGGGTCATTCGATCCCTCGTTCAAGCAAGGCTGCGGTGCGCCATTCGGATAAACGCACGGAGGTAAACTGTGTTTTCAGGTTTCGCAGTGCGGCCCGTGCGCCGGCATGATTCGCAAGCTCTTCAAGCGAGACCAATCGGTCTTTCCATCCAAGTCGGACAGCGGCGTTGATTGCCGCGCGATCGGCACAGCAGGCCAGCCAATTATCTGCACAGCCAAGGGCGTGCGCCCAGAGATGGCGTTCGCCGGGATCGAGCCCCGTGGATTCCGGGTCTTGCAGTATCAGCGTGGCCAGCGCCTTGGCCGACACCGGACGAACTGCAAGCCCTATTTGCAAATCGCTTTCAGTCACTTCCACATATCCCGGCCGGCGCAGGTTGCCTGTGCGGGCCTCCTCACAGCATTTCTCCACCGTCTCGATTCGGAAATATCCGGTCAGGGCGCGCCAGCACCCAACACGGACAGCCTCGATGATGATATTGGTATCCACGAGAACCGCCTGTCCGTGCTGCACGGCGCAACCAGTCTCACAAATCGAACGGGACGGGGAGCCCGTAGGCTTTGAAGAGGTCCGCTAGGTCCTCGATGGTCATCTCGACCAGCGAGGCCGCGCGGCGTACGGAAAGATCGCCCTTGGACAGCGCGTCCCGCAGGCGCTGGACGAAGACATAGCTGAACAGCTCGGGAAGAGGGAGGGGCTGCCTCGGACGGCCGTTGGCTGTGAGCCGGTCGTCGCGGATTTCCAGCAGGCCGGCTCTCCCGAGCCACTCGAGCTGGACCAGCCGCCATTTGAGCGCCGATGCCGTCACAAGCAGATCGGTCGCCGTGGTGTTCAGCCAGTCGTGGATGTCGGTGCTGCCTCGCGCTCGCCAGCGGGGCGCGAGCGTGCGCTCCGGCATGAGCAGGGCAGAGGCGAAATTATCGGCGAGCTGTTCGATGCGCTTTCCCTTTCCTCCGCGCGGGATCTCGCCTTCCCGATGCTCGGGCGGCATCTGCTCCCAGGTGAGGAGATGAAAAATCTCGTGCGCCAGATCGTAGTGCCGGCGGCCTTCCGGATCGCTGCGGTTGACGAGAATCGCGTTCAAACCAGGCAACAGGCAGGCCGCGCCGGAAATGCCCTTCGGCGCAACCACATAGAGCACAAGGGCGTCGAGCTTTTCCTCAACGCGTTCGGAAAGCGTGAGCGCGGGGATCTCGCCCAGCTCCCACTCGCGTCCCAAGGCCTCCGCCGCTTCGCGCGCCTCTTCGTAACTGCTCTTCTCCGTGAGCGTCAGCCGGGATTGAAGTGGGCTCGATGATACGTCTTTCCTCTCGCCAAGTTTGCGGTAGAGCGCAATCCACCGCCCGGCGCGATCCTCGAAAGCGTCGAGCAGACTCGCGTCGGTGTCCGTGGCCGTTCGCCAGGAAAATCTGCCTTCCCCGACCAGTCGGAAGGGATCGGTGAAGTAATCGAGGTCTACGCCAAGAACCTGCATCGCGCCTACCAGCTCCTCGGCGCTGAGCTTCCGTTGCCCGGCCTCGATCGCCGCCACGGTCTGACGGTCCTTGAAGCCGAGCCTGACGGAAAGCTCGGCCTGCGTATACCCTCGCTTCTCCCGGGCATACTTGAGACGACGGCTGATGAGTTCAACCATGGCCATCCTATTTCGTCTTGCCTTGTTCGTTGTACGTTGGATTCGAGCGGACGATCACGCGCGCTTCGGCCTGCTTTGCCCGCTCGATGCTCTCTGCCTGTTCGACCCACACTTCTGCGGGTGTATCCTTCTGCGTCTGAATGGTAACATTGCAAACGGTATAATGCAAGAAACGAATGCGCCTGCTGGGTTATCCGCCTACAACGTCGGTACACTTTAAGGATAAGGAAGGGACAATCCCGATCGATTACGACCTAAGACTGGAAGAGCAGTGAGGATGTATGCGAGGTCAGAGGTGGTCTCGCTTTTTTGGACACGAAATTGGGCCTGCGTAAGTGGATGAACTGCTCTATACTAACGGCCATGAGTAGGCTGGGATGAGTGAAACGAATCCCAGCGCTCCGGCTGCTCCCATCGATAGCCATGTAGGGACGTAGTCAGGTACGCCACTCGACCACATTCACGATAACACAACAACTTACCAGCTATTCTTGCACGTGTATATGTTTGTATAGGGCCATAGGTTAGCTGGAGCAGCGTCACAGCGAGAGATCAGCGGACCCAAGGCCATGCTGTTCACCGAGGCGGTCCCTTATGCGTTCGCACACCGCGACGACAGTGTGCGGGAAGTCGTTCCTGACGGGATTGTTGATCCAGGCACGAAACAACGC
>DATMXF010000121.1:0-7180 GCA_035561835.1 Patescibacteria group bacterium | reverse complement strand
GAACTGGTGAAGTCGATCCCGGCCCTGTACACGGACGCGGGCGAAAAGGACGGAAAGGAGTTACCGTCCAGGGTGGTGGGATTGGTCGATGCCCCCGGCAACCTTCTTGTATTTTCGCTGATGGATGCCAACAGCATCTGGGTTGTGGATGCGGGGAAAAAAGAGTTTCCCGTGATTCGAAAGTTTCCCGATGTCGGGAAGATGCCGTATGACGCGCTGATCAGTCCGGACGGGCGTTACTACCTTGCAGGCTTTTTGGACTCGAACTGGATGGGGCTCCTCGATACGTGGAGGCTCGAGCGGGTTGCGCCGATTCTTGCGGAACAGGGTAAAGGCCCGGAGGTCCCACTCTGGAAGATTCCGCATCTCAAGGGCTGGGCTCTTACCGGGAGGCTGGCTTTTCTGCCTGCGCTCAAGCGCGAGGTTGCGTTGGTCTATTCCACGCTCGACTGGACGCCGCTCACCCCCGTACCGATCAGCGGTACTGCGCTCTACACTGTTGTACGACCTGACGGGCGACAGGTCTGGGTGGATATTATCGGTAAAAACGGAGACCTGATCGATGTCATTGACGTTGACAGTATGAAGGTTGTCAAAACGCTTAATCCCGGGCCGGGGGCCACACACCCCCAGTTTACGCCAAAGGGAGAAGCCGCATACATCTCTTTGATGGACGGCGGTAAGGTGGTTGTCTACGATACGGCGACCTTTCAGTTGCTGAAGGAGTTTCCAGCGGATCATCCATCCGGGATCTTTTTCGCCAACCGGGCGCACAAATTCGGGATGTGAGGGATGACAATGACGGTTTTCGGCTAGTCGGGGCAGTGGAGGTACGGTATGACACTTTCTCGTAGAGAGCTGTTAAAGACCTTGGCTGGGGCGAGTGCGGTAATCTTGGCCTCGCCTGACGCGTTACTTCCTATTCCTGAGGATCTCGCGGAGGCCGCCGAGACGGCAGAGGAATGGAAGAAGAGCCCCTGTCGCTTCTGCGGGGTCGGATGCGGTGTGCTGGTAGGACTTCGGGAAGGAAAAGTGGTGGCTGTCAAGGGCGATCCGGAGGTTCCCGTCAATCGTGGCCTGCTCTGCATCAAAGGCTACAGCCTGCCCAAGATTCTTTATGGCTCTGACCGCTATAAGGCGCCGCTGCTTCGCCAAGGTAACAAGTTCGTCGAGATCTCCTGGAGCCAGGCGATGGATGTCATGGCCTCCAAGTTTAAGGAGGCCATCCAAAAGGATGGTCCGGAGTCAGTTGCGGTCTACTTCTCGGGTCAAACAACGGTCTTTGAAGGTTACGCCGTCAATAAACTGATGAAGGCGGGGATCGGTTCTAACAACGTCGAGGGTAATCCGCGCCTCTGCATGTCCTCGGCCGTGGCCGGTTTTTACTCGACCTTCGGCATGGATGAGCCGATGGGGTGTTACGACGATTTCGAACTGACCGATACCTTTTTTGTCTGGGGCTCTAACTTCGCCGAGATGCATCCGATCCTCTACTCGCGGATGGTTGAGCGAAAACACCAGGATTCCAACGTCAAGATCGTCAGCCTGCAAACCTTTCTGAACCGCAGTTCCGACGAACCCGCGGATATCGTCGCTATTTTCAAGCCTCACACAGACCTCGCCATCGCGAACGCCATGGCCCATGTCATCGTGAAGGAAGGGTTCATCAACGATACGTTTATCCAGCAGCATGTCACCTTCAAGAAAGGACTGACAGGGATCGGCTATGGCGTAGAGGATAACTTTGAGTATGGGGGGGCTTCGGAAACCAGTTGGAAGACGTACAAACCTTTTGTCGACAAGGCCCAACCGATCAGTTTCGAGGAGTACAAGAAGTTCCTGGAACCCTATACCCCGGAATATGCTGAAAAACTCTCCGGCGTTTCGGCCGACACGATCCGTCAGATTGCTCGGCTATTGGGCGATTCCAGGCGTAAGGCCGTGTCCTGTTGGACGATGGGCTTTAACCAGCATGTGCGGGGCACCTGGATCAACAACCTTGTCTACAACCTCCACCTTCTGACCGGAAAAATTGCTGAACCCGGCAACAGTCCCTTATCGCTGACCGGGCAGCCTTCGGCGTGCGGGACCACTCGGGAGGTAGGCGTGCTATCCCACACTCTTCCTGGCGGTATGTTTGTTGCGAATCCGGAGCACCGCAAAAAGGCGGCGCACATTTGGAATGTTCCGGTTGAGAAAATTTCACCCAGACCCGGTTATCACGCCATAGAGATGTTTCGCGCGCTGGATCGCGGTGATGTCAAGGTCATCTGGATCAACACCACCAACCCCTTCCAGACTCTGCCCCATGCGGGTCGCTATCGCAAGGGTGCGCGAAAGGGAGGCGAGCGATTTATCGTCGTCTCAGAGGTGTACCCCAGCGAAACCGCTCGCCACGCCGATCTCATCCTGCCGTCGGCCATGTGGGTCGAGAAGGAGGGGATGTTCGGCAACACCGAACGGCGCACACAGCACTGGTTCAAAATGGTAGACCCGCCGGGTCAGGCGAAGGACGATCTCTGGCAGATCGTCGAGTTGGCCAAGCGTCTTGAGTTGGGACACCTGTTTAACTATGGGGAGGCGCCTCTGCACAAGGCGCTCTTTGAGGAGTATCGAAAGTTCGGCCAAGGATCGGGGAAGGATCTCGCGCCCTATGATGTATACGCGAAGGTCCGGGGCGGGCTGCGCTGGCCGGTTGTCGAGGGAAGAGAAACACGATGGCGGTACAGAGAGGGATTCGACCCGTACGTCAAGAAGGGTGAGGGTGTCCGATTTTACGGCCAGCCTGATGGTCGTGCCGTGATCTGGGCACGGCCCTACGAGCCGCCCGCCGAGCAGCCCGATGCAAAATACCCTTTGTGGCTGACGACAGGCCGCGTTCTTGAGCACTGGCATACGGGGACCATTACGAGAAGAGTCCTTGAGCTTCACCGTGCCGCCCCCTTTGCGCCTGTGTGGATCAGCGCCGAGAACGCGGCTGCCTTGGGAATCAAGACCGGGGACTCGGTTCGTGTCCAGTCGCGCCGCGGGGAGATTATCGCAAAGGCTCAAGTGAACGGAAGAAACACGGTCCCAAAGGGAGTCGTGTTTGTGCCGTTCTTCGATGAAAATGTCCTTATCAACCTGGTGACGCTTGATGCCTACGATCCGATTTCCAAGCAGCCGGACTTTAAGAAGTGCGCGGTTCGGATCGAGAAAGCGTGAAGAATGATGGTAAAGACACTCAAGACAGTAGTCTTTTTTGGAGCGGTTCTCTTTTGCGTGCTGGTTGCACTGGGCGGCCGCGCGCTTTCTGAACAGGCGACTCCTCAACAAGGCAGCAAGAGACTGCCTCGTGCCTATGAGGGCGCCCCGCCCTTGATCCCCCACGATGCGGAGGCGAGGAAAGGGATGTGCCTGGTTTGCCACGAATTCGGGATCGCCGGGGCTCCAATCACTCCGCATCCGACGCGCAATGATTTTTGCTTGCAGTGCCATGTCGGCCAGGACCTTTCGGTGAAGGCATTCCCAGCCGTTCCGTCTCAGGAAGAGAAGAGACCAGAGTGAAGGGATCCGAAGAAAGTCGAGCGTATTCTCCGTCATGATCGCTACCCAGACGCGTAAGCTCGGGATATAGAAAGCGAGGGGTGTTCATGTTGGAAATGGATGCAATCGATCGTAAACTATTGGATGCGATCCAGGCCGGCATCCCGCTTGTGGAGCGCCCTTATCGCGCCATCGGCGAGAGTTTGGGTCTAGCCGAAGACGATATACTCGAGCGCATTGCCCGGCTTAAAGCCGAAGGTTTTGTCCGAAATATCGGCGCCATTTTCGATACGTCGCGCCTTGGCTATCAATCATCGCTGGTCGGCTTCCGATTGCGTGAGGAGTGCGTTGACGAGGCGGCCGCGCTGATTAACGCTCATCCTGGGGTAAGCCACAACTATCTCCGCCGGTATACGCTTCCTGACACCTTTGGTGTGAATGCGTGTTGTCCGTACAATGTATGGTTTACCCTTGCTGTTTCTCCCGAGAGTCGGCTGGGGCTCGAATCCAGCGTCGCGGTGTTGGCGCGAGATACGGGCGCCGAGGCGGCACGACTTTTTCCGGCGCTCAGGGTCTTTAAGATCGGGGTACGCCTGGATATGGATACCGACGCAGCAGGCGTACGTAAGGAAGAGGGCCATTTCTTTACGGGCAACGGTCATTCCGAGCGCGGCCTAGATCCCGATGAGCGCCGGATCGTACGGGTTCTCCAAGATGATCTGCCGCTTGTAGAGGAGCCGTTTCGCGAGGCTGCCAGGCAGTGCGGGCTGGGTGTTGAGGCGATGTTGGTCTGTGCTCAAGAGCTTCTCCAGCGGCACATCATGCGTCGCTTTGCGGCGATCTTACACCACCGGAAGGCCGGCTACACCGGGAACGTCATGGCGGCGTGGTCGGTGCCGGAAGAGAAAGTAGAGGCTGTCGGACATCAGATGGCGCAGTTTCGTGCGGTCAGTCACTGCTATCAGCGCCCCACCTTTCCGGACTGGCCGTTTTCGCTCTTTACGATGGTCCATCAGAAGAGTCGGGATGCATGCGAGGAAACCGTTGCGGCGATCAGTCGGGAGACGGGGATCGAGCATTACGCGATGCTGTGGACAGTACGGGAATTCAAAAAAGTTCGGCTGAGATATTTCACCGGGGAGGACACAGCCTGGGAGGAAAAAGCCGCAACACGGATTCCTCCGGAGGCTCATCTGAGGTCAAGCGATCAGGGCTGGGCTGAAATGTTGAAACCTAAAAATGAATCACATCCCGCTCGACCCTCCTGCCAGCAGGCAATTCTGTAGCTAGTGTAGTGCATCTAACGCTTCTTTACATCCACCGTTCACCCTGAGCCTGTCGAAGGACGAACGACTGCGTTGTCGAAGGGCTCACCACGAACGGAATGCAAAGGGATGCATGGCACACTACACTAGCTGCCTCATAGACAGACTACCGCTGCTGCTCCTACCACTTGACCGCTGAGATCTTCCAGCGGGTGCTCGCCGAGACGGCCACCGACGTCTGGTCTCCCCTTCGACTGAACGGGCTACGCACTCAGGCTCGGGATCACTCTTGCTCAGTGTCCTGGAGAGCCGGTGTCTGAATGGCGCTGTCCTGGAGACGCAGTTCTCTAGTTTGTAGTATGCGGGGACAGGCTTAATCGCTCTTGGCCTTTGCGACCTCCGTGGTCCCGACGGGCTTCTCGGTGATAGCGCTTCTGGCGATCTCCACTGTCACGTTTTCAGCAATCCTGACCTTGACCCGGTTATCTTCACCGAACTTGACAATCGTGCCGTACAAGCCTCCAGTGGTGATAATCTGATCGCCGGTCTTCAGATTAGCCAGTATGTCCTTTTGCTCTTTCTGCTTCTTTTGCTGAGGGCGAATCATTAAGAAGTAGAAGACAAGGAATATCAGTACCGAAGGGAGCATGACCGGGAGTATGCTTGTTGGTTCGGCTGGAGATGCAGCCCCCTGTTGCGCGTACGCGATGCCCATTGTTTGACCTCCTCTGAGTCGTGTTGTGTTATGCCACAGTGTCGTCGCGATTCAATATACCAATGTTCTCGAGAAACCTTGTCCGGAATGCGGCAAAGTTCCCATTGTCGATGGCCTGGCGGATCTCCTGCATAAGCGTAACATAGAAATGAAGGTTGTGGAGCGTATTCAAGCGCAGTCCAAGGATCTCACCCGCCATAAAGAGGTGTCGGAGATAGGCGCGGGAGAAGTGCCGACAGGTGTAACACGTACAGGCGGGATCTGCCGGTCGCTCGTCTGACGCATACGCCGCCCCCTTGATGTTGATTCGGCCCTGGCTGGTGAACAGACTTCCGGTCCTGCCGTGTCTGGTGGGCATCACGCAGTCGAACATGTCTACCCCGCGCATCACGTTTTCTACGAGATCCTCCGGGGTTCCGACCCCCATCAGATAACGAGGCTGATCGGCGGGCAGAAGCGGCGTAACATGGGCGACCGTCTCGTACATGACGGCTTTCGGTTCGCCGACGGCGAGGCCGCCTAATGCATAGCCGTCAAAGCCGATCTTCTGCAAAGCTGTCGCGGCCTGTTCCCGCAGCGCTTTATCGGTCCCTCCTTGCAGGATGCCGAACAGCCCCGATTGTCCATCGGGATGAGCCGTTCGAGATCGCTCTGCCCACGTGAGTGTCAGCTCCAGCGATCGCTGAAGGTAGTCGGTCGTCGATGGATAGGGGGCGCATTCGTCAAGCGGCATGATAATATCCGCCCCAAGCGACTCTTGAACTTGGATGGCCAGCTCCGGCGAGAGAAAGTGCAGTGATCCGTCAAGGTGAGACCGAAAGCTGACCCCTTCCTCCGAGATCTGTCGTAATCGGGCCAGGCTGTAGACCTGGAACCCCCCGCTGTCGGTAAGGATCGAGCCGGACCACGCCATGAAGCGATGCAAACCGCCCAACTCCTCAATAAGCCGATGGCCGGGACGTAGGTACAGGTGATAGGTGTTGCACAGCGCCAACTGCACTCCTTCGACTTCCAGCTCATGGGGTGTGAGCGCCTTGACCGCTCCTCCCGTCCCGCACGGCATGAATACAGGCGTCTCCACCGTGCCATGAGGCGTCTTCAGGCGACCCCGCCGCGCACCTGTCGCAGCATCGATCTTCAACAACTCGAAAGTCACTATCTTTCCTTTTGGGCCGTCAGCACTCAGCGATCAGCGTTCAACCGGATCGGTATCCGCAGGGGCCTGACTGCTGATTGCTGTCTCGCTGCCTCATCACACAATCAACATGGCGTCGCCATAGGAGTAGAAACGGTAGCGCCTGGTGATGGCCTCGCGATACGCGGCCAACATCGCTTCCCGGCCTGCGAAGGCAGAGACCAGCATGAAGAGGGTAGAGCAAGGCAGATGAAAGTTGGTAATGATGGCGTCGATACTCGTAAAACGATAGCCCGGGTAGATAAAGAGGTCTGTCAGACCTGCCCCAGCCCGTACCTCGCCCATTGCTGCGGCATGTTCCAGGGTCCGGACGGTTGTCGTTCCCACCGCGATCACCCTCCGCGCCTCTCTCCTGGCGGCCTTGACCGCCAAGGCCGTCTGCTCCGGAATGATATAGCGCTCCGGCTCCATCCGATGCTGTGCAACCTCCTCCATTCGAACAGGACGAAACGTACCGGGGCCGACAAAGAGCGTGATCGG
>DATMXF010000120.1:0-17557 GCA_035561835.1 Patescibacteria group bacterium | reverse complement strand
CTTTGATCCCCAGCAGGAGAACACGGTCGTCGAGGCGCTCTCCAAGGGGACCTTGGCCGAGCTGTTGACAAGCGGACAGGTCGATGCCGCGTTGCAATGGTGGCAGTTGATCCCGCCCCTGGTGGCAACAGGGGCGTACCGCCGCGTCGTGGATGTTCTCGACCTGATCGCAGACCTCGGGGTCGAGGGCGCTGTTCCGATTACTCTCTTTACCGTCACCGATGAGTTTGCCAAGCGAAACCCCGAACTGCTGCGCGGCTTCGTCCGCGCGTTTTGCGACACCGCCGATTACCTGAAGGCGAACGATGGGATCTGGGTTGAGATCGGTGAGCAGGTCATGGGCGGAATCGAACCCAGGATTCTGACGATCCTTCGCGATAGCTGGCGGCGACGGGTGATGACCGCTTGGGATGGCTCAACCGTCCGGCAGATCGAACGCCTCTTTGGCGAACTCCTGAAGGTGGGGGGAGGGCCGCTCCTCGGCATCGACCGGTTGCCTCCCGGCACCTTCGCCATGGACTTCGTAGAGTAACCATGAGGCGATGCCGCACCACGGTGCATGAAAACCCCCTCAATCCCCCTTTACGAAAGGGGGAGGTACGGAAACCTTGAAGTATCCCCCCCCTTTATGAAAGGGGGAGTCAGGGGGGTTTGTCTGAAGCTGACGGCTGAGCGCTGATTGCTGAATACTCTTTTCGAAGGAAGGATAAGGACGATGGTGAAATTGATGGCTCCCGGGGGCACACAAGCGATGGCGATTGCCGTGTTGGAAGCCGGCGCAGATGCCGTCTATGTGGGCCCCGCGGGCTGGAGTCGGAGACCTCCTGAGGATGAGCTTCAGGATGAAGAGATTCGGGATATCAACGAATTTGCGCGGAGCAGAGGGCAGGAGGTCAAGGTTGCGCTCAACAGCGTGCCCGGCCCACACGAGATCGACCGCCTGTATCATAAGGTCGAAAAGTACATCGACTGGGGCCTGTCGAGCTTCATCCTCAACGATCTCGGATGCATTAGTGAACTATGTCGGCGTTTCCCAGGTGTGGACATCCACGCCAGCGTGACGTGTGCCGTCTGCAACCGGGAGGATGTACGATTCTACCAAGAGATCGGCGCCAACTTTGTCATCCTCTCGTATCGATGGGGCGTAGAGGTCGATCAGATCCGCGCGATCAAGGCAGAGGTGCCGGTCGGCATCGAGGTCTTCCTCTTTACGTCGCTTCAGGAGGGGATCATCTGCCCGGGCCGGTGTACGATGAGCAGCTACCTCCGCTTTGATCGATGGGTAGACTCCGAAGGGAAAGACCATTGCTTCGGTAGCTCCAATCGCGGGGGAAGCTGCCATCGGGTCTGCCAGGCCGGATGGGATCTCGACCGCACGAACGGGTCTCCTGCGAAGCGGCTGGGCCTCAAAAGCAGCCCGTCACTCATCCTCCACGAACTGCCGGACTATGTCGAGGCGGGGGTCGATTATCTGAAGATCCCCGGGCGGGAGCACCCGGATGGGGTCATGCGGGATATTACCAGGTTTTATCGGAAGGTGCTCGACGAGGTTCTGGCATCCTCAAGCGCTGCGGTGGTGGAGCACTTTGTTCCGGAATGGGAGCAGTTGAAGTACAGGTGGAAAGTCGAGCGAGTTCAGCGCGACCGCTTCCGTATCTGGCGGGCCGGGCAGTCAGACGCCTGAGCAACATGACGGGGCGATTCCGCATCATCGATCTTCAGGATGTCCGGGAGGGCGATCTGGCCCGTGTCGGGCGGAAGGCGCTACACCTGGGTGTGATGATGCGGGCCGGCTTCCCGGTGCCAGGAGGGTTTGTCATCCCCACCGACGCCTGCGAAGAGGCGATACGATCTTCCGGTCAACAGATCGAGATCGATGAACAGTTGCAGGCGGCGATTATCGCGGCCTATCGGGCGAGGGGATTTCAGCGGGTGGCCGTGCGAAGCTCGGCGACCCTGGAGGACCTTCGCCACGCCAGCTTTGCCGGTATCTACACGACGTGCGTCAATGTCGCCTCCGATACGGAACTGATTCACGCCGTGGCCGAGTGCTTGCGCTCCATGAAGGCGCCACGCACTACCTTGTACAGGCAGCAGGTGGGCCTGGAGGAGAACGGTAGCGGACGAGGCATGGCTGTTGTCGTCCAGGAGATGGTGGATGCCGAGGTGTCGGGTGTCATCTACACCCTGAACCCGATCACCTTCAGTCAAGACGAGTGCGTCGTCAATGCAGTGTTCGGTCTTGGCGAGCCACTGGTGTCTGGCCTGGTGCCGGGCGACACATTCCGCGTGAGCAGGGAGGGCCGGGTACTGGAGACGCGAATCGGCGAAAAGGGCACAACGCTCACGCCGACTCAGCTTCGCGGCCTTGTGGATGCCGGTATCGCGCTGGAGGCGCTCTTCGGCCACCCCCAGGATATCGAGTTTGCCATCGCGGGACGGCGGATGCATATCCTGCAGACCAGGCCCATCTCGGCGGCCGGCGACTCGTGCGAACAGAAGGCCACACAGTACCGGCAGAGGGAGATCGATCGATTGCGCGGCAGGATCGCCGAGTTGAGGCGAAAAGGGAGGCTCACCTGCGGCGAGGCGGTCTATAGCGACGGCAACATTGCCGAGATCCTACCCACGCCTACACCGATGAGCTTCGGGATCTTCGCGGCGATCTTCAGCAATGAAGGCGGCATTCAGCGCGGCCGCCGACAGCTTGGCTATACATTCGGCGACGAGACCTCCGAAGGGCTGTTCGAGCTGATCTGTGGGCACCCCTACTTTAACCTCGAGCTGGATGCGAAGACGTTCCAGGTCGGCTTTCCTCTCGATATCGCGGCGTACCTGGACCGGGTAAAGGCCGATCCGCGCCTGGCCAACTACCCCGAGCTTGGGCTCTATCAGCAGAGGTTAAGCCTTGATGAGGCGGTCAGGAGATTCGGTTCGGATGAAGGCCGGACGTACTACGACCGATTTCTCGAGTTCTTAGGCGGGATGATGAAGTGGGGGGAGACGTACCACGCGCAGTTCGCCGACACGATAGAGCCGGAGATCCAACGCTACCTGACCCGGGAGCGACCGGTTGTCCCGACAGAGCTGTCATGTAAAGAGATCGTCGCGAAGATCCAGGACTACCTGGATCACCTGAAGCGGTACACCGCCGTGCATTTTGTGATTGCGGCGAGGCTCGGCTTCTTCTTTACCGAACGGGTGAAGCAACAATTACTGGGTTGGTTTGGCCGGGAAGCCGATGGGCTGATTGAGAAGCTGCTGCATGGGCTGCAGCCAAGCAAGATCGGCCAAGAAGGGATTGACCTGTCGAGGCTTGCGCAACAGGAGATGTCGCGCGAGGAGTTTCTCGCGACGTATGGCCATCTTGCCACGAATGAGCTGGAGATTGCGATGCCTCGCATGACCGACGATCCCAGAAGCCTCGAGCGGTTACTCAGGAAGGTCGGCACTGCCGCTCCTCGCCCCGTCGCGGAATCGCCTCAACAGGTGGAGCGCAGACAACAGGCCGAGGCAGAGGTTCGGTGCCGAATGGCACAACTCGGATCGAGTCGACTTGACATCCACACGCTGTTCGCGGAACTGACGTATGCCCGACGATACCTGCCGCTCCGCGAAACGATCAAGTATTACCTGGTCGCAGAGTACGCGTTCATTCGGCGGGCGCTGATGGTCTTAAGCCGGAAGCTCACGCTTCAGCCCGAGGAGATCTTCTATCTGTTCCCGGCTGAGCTCCCAGAATTGCTGAGTGATCTGACGCCGGCACGAGAAAAGATGCGGGTCAGACGCGAGGAACGGAAGATCGCGCTGCTGTTCTCAAAGCGCAAGTGGATGCCGAAGGTCGTTCTCGAGAGCTCGCTTGAGGAGATCGGCAAGCCGCCACGGCTTGATGCCTCGCGGGAATTTCAAGCCGTCCCCGTCTCTTCCGGTGAAGCGGTAGGAACAGTACGGATTGTTGACCCAGATGCGCTCGACTCACTGAGCAATGGGAATGGCTGTCACGCCCACGACATCATTGTCGTCCCGGCGGTAAGTCTCGGTATGTTTCCCCACATCAAGGGGGCGGCCGGACTGGTGATGGAGATCGGAGGTATCCTTGCGCACGGCGCGTGTCTGGCCCGTGAAAGTGGAATTCCCGCTGTGATATTGGAACATGCCTCGCTGCTTCTTCCGGACAAGAGCCGGGTCAGAATAGACGGTAGCTGCGGGAAGGTCTCTCTGTTGAAGGATCCAGCCTCCCCTGAAGGGTTGTAGCTCGAACAACGTACCTCGCTTGTTCTTGCACCGCACACCGCTTACGGACTGCTCGCCTGCCTTCCTTCTGGAAAACAGTTGACACCCCGAGTCAGATACCATAGCTTTGATCGTAAAGGCGGTCGTGTTTTCAGCGCTCAGCAGTCGACTGTTCCTGAGACATCCTCTGCTTTATCCGAGGCTGATGGCTGAGCGCTGACTGCTGAACGCTATTATTTAGGAAGTGAAGCCGTATGGAGGAGGAAAAGTGATTAAGGGGCTGGGCGAGCGGATGATTCGGGCTGCCAGGCTGGATGGAAGCCTTTATGAGGAGATCAAGGCCGATCGACAGGCCCCGCTGCAGGCCGCGCTGGTCGTGATTCTGTCGGCTATAGCTGCCGGGGTCAGTGTCGTTCTTCAGAGCGGGGTCGGAGACTTTTTTCTCCAGACATTGCAGGCAATGCTGGAGTGGTATATCTGGGCATTTTTTACGTGCGTGGTCGGCACACGATTGCTCCAGGAGCCACAGACCAGAACCGACGTCGGCGGGGTGGTGCGGATGATCAGTTTTGCCAGCGCTCCGGGAATGATCAGGCTGCTGGGCGTCATCCCCGGAATAGGCGGCTTCGTGTCCGGGCTGGCAACGGTCTGGATGCTGGGAGCCTCGATTGTTGCGGTCAGAAAGGCCCTCGACTATACGACAACGATGAGGGCGGTAGGAGCATGCGTGATCGGCTGGGTTGCGCAGTGGCTTCTCATGGGTGTCTTGCTCAGTCTGGGAGGTCCAGCGCCCGGCGCATAAACAACAGCAGTCAGCGGTCCGCTGTAGGTCGGGTTAGCGCAGCGTAACCCGACAACTCGGCCAGGGCGAGGGGGCATCAGAGGCTGACCGCTCATCGCTGATAGCTAAGAACTGATTTATGACACCGTTGCGCGTCCTTGTCACAGGGTCGACCGGGTTCGTGGGGTCGGCGCTCGTTCCGTTCCTGGCAGCCGGCGGGCATCGTGTTGCGTGCCTGGTGCGGACCTTGCCGCGGCAAGGGAAAGACGAGATCCAGTGGGGCCCGGACACAGGACTTATCGATGCCGCTCGGCTGGAGGGCCTGGATGGGGTCGTCCACCTCGCGGGAGAAAACATCGCGACCGGTCGGTGGACCGCCGAGAAGAAAGCGAAGATCCGTGATAGCCGAGTCGGTGGCACTAGATTGCTTTGTGACTCACTCGCCGGGTTGAAGCAACCGCCTAAAGTGCTGGTGTGTGCGTCCGCTATCGGCTACTACGGCGATCGTGGCGATGAGGTGCTTACAGAGGAAAGTACCCCGGGAACCGGCTTTCTCGCCGGGGTCTGCGCTGAATGGGAGGCAGCGGCCAAGCCTGCCGTCCAGAAAGGGATCCGCGTCGTTCACCTCCGATTCGGGATGGTGGCCAGTGAAGCAGGTGGGGCATTGGCGAAACTGCTCCCGCCGTTCAAAATGGGCCTCGGAGGCGTGCTGGGGACGGGGAACCAATATATAAGTTGGATCGCCTTGGACGACCTCCTGGGTGTCATTGCGTACGCACTGACGACTGAGGCGCTCCAGGGTCCGGTGAATGCGGTCACGCCGAATCCGGTCACCAACCGTGAATTCACGCGGGCATTGGGACGGGTTCTCGGTCGGTTTACCCTGTTTCCGCTGCCTACCGCCGCAGTGCATCTCGCTTTTGGCGAGATGGCCGACGAGGTGCTTCTGGCCAGCCAGCGCGTACAGCCCACCCGGCTTCTCGCCACAGAGTATCGCTTCCAATACCCCGATCTCGAAGGCGCGCTTCGGCACCTGTTGGGGTCCTAGCGCTCAGCTATCAGCACGACCATCATAAGCTGACGGTGGAGTGCTGACTTCTAAATGCGTATCCATTTGACATGGGCGGGAATTGGTAATATATTAGTAGCATGAAAGTCAAGACTTCTATCACCTTATCAGAAGACCTCCTCAAGGCTATTGACAGGCGTGCAAAACAGCACAAGAAGAACCGCTCGGATTTCATCGAAGCAGCGGTTTCAACGTTCATCCGCCAGTTGATTCGAGATGAACAAAATGCCCGCGACCTTGAAGTTCTCGATCGCCGGGCGGACTACCTCAATCAAGAAGCTGTGGATGTTCTCGCGTATCAAGCGCCTCTATGAGACGTGGTGAACTGTACCGGGTAGAGCATCCTTCTGCCCGCGATCCCAAAAAGTTTCGGGTATTCGTTGTGGTCAGCCGTCAGGTCCTAATCGACTCACGCTTTTCGACTGTCATCTGTGCGCCGATCTACACGGCATATGATGCGTTAGCCACACAAGTTCCGGTCGGTTCAGGCGAAGGGTTAAAGCACGAGAGTAGCATTCACTGTGATGAGTTAGTCAGCTTATCCAAATCAGCTCTGACTAACTTTATTGGCACACTTTCTCCTCAAAAGATCAAAGCGCTCAATCAAGCCTTACGGATTGCACTTGATCTTCCTAATTAGTCAGGGGAACGTCTCTGATGAACGTGCTGATTGCCGGCTGCGGGTATATTGGAACGGCACTGGGCTCTTTGCTTGCGGCTGAGGGGCATACCGTCTGGGGGCTGCGTCGCCACCCCGCTATGCTGCCGCCTGACATTCGCCCATGGGCAGCCGACCTGACCTCACCCGACACACTTCAGACGTTGCCGTCGGCGGTAGAGTGGGTGTTTTACTCGGCCGCCCCCGATGCCCATGACGATACGGCCTACCGGTCAGTCTATGTGGACGGGCTCAACAACCTGCTCCACGCTCTCACGTCGCAGCAGATGCGTCCCAGGCGTGTCTTCCTGACATCGAGTACAGGAGTATATGGGGAGTCTTCCGGGGCCTGGGTAGATGAGACCTCCCCTACCCAACCCAAGGAGTTTAGCGGAATTCGTCTCCTTGAAGGCGAACGTCTGCTGCTGGATGGCCCGTTTCCGGCTACCGTATTACGTTTGGGCGGTCTCTACGGTCCAGGTCGCGCCTCGCTGATCGAGCAGGTGCGTCGAGGCGAGATCGCATGGGATAATGAGTCGCCCGTCTATTTTAACCGTATTCACCGGGATGATGCCGCGGGGGCCCTGCGCCATCTGATGATGCTCCCGCGCCCGGACCCCATCTACCTTGGAGTCGATCACGAACCGGCCACGCTGGCCGTACTCCTTGATTGGCTGGCTGACGCGTTGGGCGTGCCGCCGACTCGGCCGGGTGAATCTTCGAAGACTCGTACCGCCCGGCATCCCGCCAACAAGCGTTGTCGCAACGCGAAGCTCGTCGCCTCCGGCTATGTGTTCCGCTATCCGACCTTCCGCGAGGGGTATGCAGCCCTGCTCACAGAGCAGACTGGTCCATGATGGTGTGTACGGTCACGCCGATACCGCAACATTATCTGCCGTCATAGCCGCCTCGAACAACACGTCCGACGAATCATAGCGACCAGAGCAGTAACGTGACGATGAGGCTCGCGATGGCAATCGCTGCGATGATTATGGCTGGTATCAATTTCGGGCGAAGGTGTACCGTCGAGACCGCATCGATGCGGTGATTGGGAGCGATGAGATCTGTAGCCCCCGCTGCCCTAAGCCCTCCTTTCATCCGCGCTTTTCGTCTGGTGTCATACTCTCGTCGCTTCTCCGGATCCTTGAGGACTGCATACGCTTCATTAAGACTCCAGCTCTGCTCGGCGATCCATCCCGTCGGGTCCTCATAATTATCGGGGTGATACACGCGCATCTTTTCGAGCCATTTCTCATGAACCGTCTCGGCGGAGGCGTTCTGGTCCACCCCAAGAATCGCGTAATAATCCGTCCGTGACGCGAGGTGTATCGACACGAGCAGTGTCTCAGCCTTCTGAACCAGGTGACGAACATCGAGATGTTGGCGCTCAGCCGTCGCACGGAGTTCGGCGTAATGGGAGGACCGCAAGCCCCGCCGAATATCCAGGAGGATGCCGATCAGCTCCGGTCGGTCAGGACACAAGGCGGAGAGATCAGGAAGCGGCTCAGGCTGGGCCAGCCTGGCGATGATTGCGTTGATTCTGTCCTCACGCATACCGCCGCTTTCAGTCTTATCGATACGGTCATGAACGTCTGCCTGTCCGTGTGTATCTGCATGTAGATAGGCGTGACTTCCATTATTGGTATGATCCTTCGTTTCATTCTCCCCCCGAACATCCGCTGTGCCTGGAGAGTGTTCGGCGGAAGGGAAAAGGGGATGGTGGATGGGACTGTCGGAGTCGTGCGCCGACTGATGCGTAACGCTTTGTCCTGACGCGGCGACAAGCGCTGTGTTGAGGGTGATGGACAGCACCGTGACCATAGCGATGGCATTCGCCGGGATATGCAGGTTGAAATCGGTCAGGCTGTGAATGAGTATCGCAAACACGGCCGTCATCCCGGCCAACGGCAGGTACACTGCAAGGGGATCGTGTCGCTTCAACCACCTGGCGATCACCTCTCGATACCACGCGACTATGAACCACACGGCAAGGCCAAAGGCCACAATGCCGCCCTCGGCCAGAAGCTGCAGGTAGTCGTTGTGGGCATACTGGAAGATTATCTGAGCAGTGGAGGTCTTGTAGGCCGGGAACACCTCCTCAAAGGTGTTGAAGCCCGAGCCAAAGCGTACGTAGTCGTTCGCCATCCGTAAGGTATCCCGCCATAGGAACGCCCGTTCATCCGTGAATGGTTCCCCAACTGTTTTCTTGAGTCGCTCCAGCGATAGGAATGCGCCAGTTCCACCGATCAAGACTGCAGCGATCAGGATGAAGCCACAGCAGACCATGGCCACTGTTGCGGTTCGTGAACGGGCGGCAGGCTTGATGGCCGCCATGACGACGAAAAAGGCCATGGAGCCTGCGAAGCTGACGAGGCCGCCGCGAGAGCCGGTCAGCAGGAGCGCTGCACCCATAAAGATCGCAGCAAACGCCATGAGTATCGACTTGCTGGTTCGTTGGGATGTCCACAGAAGGAGTCGTTCCCTGATGGCCGGTCGATTGGTGTGTAACGGCGACCGAGCCAGGATGTACCCAATGGTCAACGGGAGGGCGATCTCCATATAGCCGGCGAAGTGATTACGGTTGACATAGGGACCGAAGGGCTGACCGCCTGGCGCGGTTTCGCGGATCCAATAGATCTTGCCATTCGACGAATACTTTTGAATGATCGCGAACACCGCCAGGAAAAACCCAATACCGATGATAGTCACAATAATCCTCTCGATCTGCTTCCGCTCTCGGAAGTGATTGAGCAAGATCCAGAACAGCATGGCATAGGTCAAGACTTTCAGGAACTCTTCGCCGGTGGCAACAGGATTGAGCGAGATCGTCCGCCACCCCATCTGAAGGTCGGGGGCGGATGCCTCCGCGCTGTAGAGCGAGTATGCTGTAGGCGAGAGGAGTTTGATCGTACTAGGGGGTAGCGGAATCATCTGGAAAAGCATCAGGGCCAGGAAGGAGAGGATCAGAACGGTAAACGGTGTCCGGTCGATTTGGATTCGTCCGTCCCGGATCATTTGGGCAAACCAGATGGCTCCCATGAAGAGTACCAGCAGTTCGGCTACCGCAATCGACCAGACCTCAACGGTACCAAAGGCGAGTGGTGTAAACAGGAGAAGGAGTGTCAGCGTCCATGAGAGCAGGCGGTCCGACCACGGTACCAGGCGGACGTTACCCTGTTGATACATGCCTCGCCCACTCGCGGTTGGCCTGATACCATCGCACCAGTGCGCCGACACCGTTCTGGAATGTCGATTGCGGTTGCCAGCCCAGCAATCGTTTGGCCTTGCTGATCTCCGCCCACGTAGCCTGCACGTCGGCCGGATGACGGGATGCGTGGACGATCTCAGCCCTCTTCCCGACCAATTCCTCCACGAGTCGGACCGCATCCATCAGCACAATAGGTGTGTCGGAGCCTAAGTTGATGATCTCAAACCCGAGGGGCGTAAGTCCGGCGATCGTCCCTCTCGCGATATCGTCCACAAACGTGAAGTCGCGGGATTGCCGGCCGTCGCCATACAGCATCACCGGGCGTTCTTCGCTGATCCACTGCACAAAGCGAAAGAGACTCATGTCGGGTCGCCCGGCCGGCCCGTAGACGGTAAAGTATCGCAAGATGGTCATATCGATCCCGTACAGATAATGGTAGGTGTAGCAGAGGGCTTCGGCAGCCTTCTTGGAGGCGGCGTAGGGCGACAGGGGGGCGTTGGTGTCAGCGTCTTCCCGGTAGGGCAATTGGTTGCTCTGGCCATACAGGCTGGAGGTGGACGCGAGGACAAACTTGGTGATGCCCTGTGTCCGGCAGAAGTCCAATAAGTTAAGCGTCCCGGTGACGTTGGTGTCGTAATAGACCCAGGGATCTTCAACAGATTGGCGCACGCCGGCTCGGGCTGCCAGGTTGATGATGGCCGCCGGACGGTTACCTGGAGTTCCGCATGCGCCCTCAAAGAGCGCGCATAGAGCGGCGCGGTTGCTGATGTCGAGCTGGTGGAACTGAAAGCCGGGATGGTGGAGGATCCGCTCAAGACGCCATTGTTTGAGTCGGACGTCGTAGGCGTCGTTCAGATTATCGATCCCGATAACGAGGTGACCGGCCTGGAGGAGTAGCTCGGCGACCTTGCAGCCGATGAAGCCCGCACAACCTGTCAGTACAATGGTCCCTGGTTCCAACGCTCAGTCCTTGGCGCGCTGCATCCGAATCCGGATGATGTTTCGGGCGCCGCCTTCGGTGCCATTGCATAACCTGAACAATCGATTTCGATGTGCGAAGATGCCGAGGGGGCTGTCGATCGCGACACTACAAATGCACCATGGTGCCGAAGGGGGGACTCGAACCCCCACGGGTGTAACCCCACCGCCCCCTCAAGACGGCGTGTCTACCAGTTCCACCACTTCGGCCCGCTGTATAATGGCAACGGCGGCCGTAATCTGTCAATGAAAATATCGACCAAATGAGCCGGGTTGCGAGCGTGGGGCGTACGGTTCCAGGTCTCTCGCTCCGCTGCGTCGCCTTGCGGGGCGGTAAAAATCAGTTATAATAAAAGCTTGGTCTTCGGGAGTCCTCTCATGAACCTTATTCCGGGCCTGAACGATCTGCAGGAGTGAGTCACAGTATGGCGAGCGACAAGATTCTTATTCGGGGCGCGCGAGAGCATAACCTTCAATCGATCGACCTGGAGATCCCTCGGGACAAGCTTGTGGTGATCACCGGCGTCTCCGGCTCCGGGAAGTCGTCGCTGGCCTTCGACACCATCTATGCCGAGGGGCAGCGTCGCTACGTCGAGTCGCTGTCCACCTATGCCCGCCAGTTCCTGGAGCAGATGGATAAACCGGACGTGGACCTGATCGAGGGGCTCTCGCCGGCGATTTCGATCGAGCAGAAGACCACCAGTAAAAACCCCCGTTCGACCGTCGCGACAGTGACGGAGATCTACGACTATCTCCGTCTCCTGTTCGCCAGGGTTGGGAAGCCGCACTGTTACGCCTGCGGCAAGCCGATCGCGTCGCAGACGGTACAGCAGATTGTAGACCAGGTGATGGCGCTGTCGGATGGAAGCAAATTCCAGGTTCTGGCTCCGGTCGTGCGAGGGCGGAAGGGGGAGTACCGCCAGGTCTTTGCTGACCTGCGCCGACAGGGGTTCGTGCGCGTCCGTGTCAACGGTAAGCTTCGAGAGCTTGAGGAGTCGATCGAGCTGAACAAAAACAAGAAGCACACGATCGAGGTCGTGGTGGATCGGCTCGTTCTGAAGGCGGACATTCGAAAACGGCTGGCCGATTCGCTCGAGACCGCGCTCAAGCTCAGCGAGGGGATTGTGGTCGTCAACCTCCTCGAGCCGTCGAAGGATCTGGTCTTCTCTGAGCGGCTGGCCTGCATCGACTGTGGCGTCAGCTATCCGGAAATCAGCCCTCGCATCTTCTCCTTTAATAATCCGCACGGAGCCTGTCCTACGTGCGACGGCCTGGGCACGAAGCTGGACGGGCGGATGGACGATCTTCCCGGCATCCTGGAGCCGTGGCACGGGGGCCCGAATATCCACTATCTGGACCGCCGCTACAAGGAGACCTCCTCGTCCAAGGTACGGGAGGAGATTGAGAACTACGTCAAGCGGTTGGCCAGCATCCGCCCATGCCCGACGTGTCAAGGGGCGCGCCTGCGGAGAGAGTCGCTGGCCATCAAGATAGACGGCAAGTCGATCGCGGACGTGACGCGTTACTCGGTCAAGGCGGGGCTGCAGTTCTTCCAGGAGCTACAGCTCAGCGAAAAAGACCGTGAGATCGCCCGCCGCATCTTGAAGGAGCTGCGGGAGCGCCTGACGTTCCTTGTGAACGTCGGCCTCGACTACCTGACCCTGGACCGGACTGCGGCCACCCTAGCCGGCGGAGAGGCGCAGCGGATCCGTTTGGCGACTCAGATCGGCAGCTCGCTGGTCGGTGTCCTGTACATCCTGGACGAGCCCAGCATCGGCTTGCATCAACGGGATAATGCCCGTCTCCTGAATACCCTGAAGCGGCTCCGCGATCTGGGGAACACGGTCCTGGTCGTGGAGCACGACGAAGAGACGATCCGCGACGCCGACTACGTCATCGACCTGGGTCCAGGGGCGGGGGTCTCCGGTGGGCGAGTCGTCGCGTACGGCAGCCCCCGTGACATCATCAGACATAAGAGTTCGCTGACGGGTCAGTACCTGTCGGGACGCTTGGCGATTCCTGTTCCCGCCCTTCGGCGGCGAGGGAACGGTCTTATCCTTACGATCGTCGGGGCGCGAGAACATAACCTCAAGAACATCGAGGTGGAGATCCCCCTGGGCGTATTGACCTGCGTGACCGGCGTGTCCGGTTCCGGGAAGAGCACCCTGGTAAACGAGATCCTGCGGCGGGCGCTCGATCGCCAACTTTACGGCTCGCGGGAGCGACCGGGAGCGCACGACAAGATTCTTGGCGCCGAGCATATCGACAAGGTGATCGACATCGATCAGTCGCCTATCGGCCGCACCCCTCGCAGCAACCCGGCCACCTATACAGGAGTTTTTGGTTTCATCAGGGAGCTGTATGCGCTGGTTCCGGAAGCGCGGGTCCGAGGCTATAAGCTCGGCCGCTTCAGTTTCAATGTCAAGGGCGGTCGATGTGAGGCCTGCCAGGGCGACGGGCTGATTCAGATCGAGATGCACTTTCTTCCCGATGTCCACGTCACCTGTGAGGTCTGCAAGGGGGCCCGATACAACCGGGAGACGCTGGAGATTGCCTATAAGGGCAAGAGCATCGCCGACGTATTGGATATGACCGTAGAAGAGGCGCTGACCTTCTTCCAACCCGTTCCCAAGATCAAGGAGAAACTCCAGACCCTTTTTGACGTCGGTCTGGGCTACATTAAGCTGGGCCAGTCGGCTACGACACTTTCGGGCGGAGAGGCGCAGCGGGTGAAGCTGTCGCGGGAACTCAGCAAACGGGGGACCGGCCAGACCCTGTATATCCTGGATGAGCCGACCACCGGGCTGCACTTCCATGATATCAGCCAGCTCCTGGAGGTTTTGCACCGCCTCACCGATGTCGGCAATACCGTCCTGGTGATCGAGCACAACCTGGAGGTCATCAAGACAGCCGACTGGATTATCGACCTCGGCCCAGAAGGCGGAGACGACGGGGGGCAGGTCGTCGTGACCGGACGGCCGGAGGAGGTGGCTGAGCATCCGACCTCATACACCGGCCAGTTTCTCAGGCGGATACTTGTTAGGGGTTTAGACTGAAGGCTGAAGGCTTTTAGGAAATCTCTCCTTTAGCCCTCGGTCTTCGGCCTTCAGCCTATCTACCTGCGGTGCTCACACCTGAGCGCTTGCGAAAGTTGCGCACCATGGATGCCTTTTGCCTAGCCGCGATAATTCAGGAGCTGCAAGCCATCCTCCCTGGCGCCAAGATCAGTCGCCTTCAGCAACTCGATCGGTGGAGTCTGCTTCTGGTCTTTCATAGGGGACGAGGGCAAGAGGGGCTCTTGCTTTCTGTCGAGCCTGGCGCGCCCAGGGTCGAGTTGCTCTCGCCGCCGCGCAAGCCTGCTTCACACTCGTCGAGGTTTGGAGACCTTGTTGCGTCAAAGACACAAGGGGCGCTGATCGAGAGGGTCGAGCAGATGGGTCTGGACCGGATCATGGCGATACAGTTGTGCGGCGGCCAACTACCCGAGGCAGCCATGACCCTGTACCTGGAAATGCTGGGACCTGCGAGCAACGCTGTTCTCGTCGATCGAGTTGCTGGAACGGTCATCGATCGCCTTCGCTCGGCCTCTGGAAGAACGAGAGGCAAAACACCGGGACCGGGTGAGCCGTATCAGCCTCCCTTCGATTGCAACCGCGTCGATCCCAGGTTGGTCGAAGAAGACGAATTCCAACAACTGATCCGCCTGCGCCTCGCTGAAGGGGTCGATCCGGTGCGCGTCCTCGCGACCTGCTTTGCAGGATTCAGCTCGTTAATAGCGACGGAACTGGTGGTCCGTTCAGACCTCTCGACACTCGCCTCCCTCGACGAGCAGGCGCGCGCCCTTTGGAAGCCGTTTCGCGATCTGATGAGCCGTGTGACTACCGCCGCCTTCGAACCCAGGCTGCTCATGGGGAGTGATGGGGAACCCGTCGGTATCGCCGCCATTCCGCTGGTCACGGTTCCTACTGACCATCAGGTTTCTTATTCCACGATGGCTGAGGCGCTTGCGGCGTACCATGGAAGCCGCGAACAGGTTGAGCGGCTGCAGGCGCTTCGAGCTGAGTTACTACATCGTCTGCAGAGCGAGGTCAGCGCGGCGGAGCGGCTTATGACCAGGCTCGAGCAGGAGGCAACTCTCTATCGTGACGGAGAACTCCATGCCCGTAAAGGCCGACTCCTACTGGCCAATCGGGCCGGCATTCGGCGTGGACAGCAGATAGTCGAACTCACCGACTACGCCGACCCGGAAATACAATTACTGCGAATCGAGCTGGACCCCGCATGCTCCATCGAGGAGAACGCTCAACGCTACTTTGGGCTGTACCGCAAGTCCAGGCGCGGCACGCAGATTGTCGGTGAGCGTCTCGCAGAGACCGCGACGCGGCTCCGTACGCTGCAGACTATGATGAAGCAGGCACAGACGGCGAAAGACTTGGGCGAGTTGCAACAGATCGACGCCGCTTTGTCCCGTGTAGCGAGGCGCAGGCCTATTCAGGGGCCGGCGGCGCCCAGCGTTCGGCAGTCCGAGGGCCCCGAACCGCGCGCCTTCCGCTCATCGGACGGTCTGGCGATTCTGGTCGGCAAAAGCGGGCCGGGTAACGATCACCTGACTTGGCGGCTGGCCCGATCACACGATCTGTGGCTACATGCCCAGGGTATCCGCGGGTCGCATGTCCTCGTTCGCTTGCCGAAAGGGAAGCAGGCGCCCCCCCGGACTCTCTGCGAAGCGGCGCAACTTGCCGCCTACTACAGCCGGGCGCGCGGGGAGGTCAAGGTGCCGGTGGACTATGTCTTGCGAAAATTTCTAAGGAAGCCGAAGGCGGCGCCGCCTGGAGCCGTCCTGCTCACACAGGAGAAGACGATCACGGTTCGGCCCGAGGCCGACCTGGTTCGCCGACTGCACGCCGCTGACGATGTCCTCCGTACCGAGGAGTGAATGGCGGGAACTGCTTAGGCAGATAGACTGTAGGCTTTTAGACTGTAGGAACGCGCCATGCGAGACCATACAAAATGCGATGCGAAAATGATGGAGACCGAAAGGGTTCTGGGCGCCTTGATTCGGTCCATGCGCAATGACTAACAGCCTTCAGCCTACAGCCTGAACACCTGAGTAGTTACGAATGGCGATTTACGCAGCTATTGATATAGGCACTAACACCCTCCGCTTGCTTATAGCCGAAGCGGTAGGTTCCGATCACTTCACTATCCTTCATCAGGAGCAGACAGTCGCTCGTCTCGGCGAAGGGTTGATGCCAAGCCGGCTGCTCCAGGATGTGCCGAGTCGGCGAAGTTTCGCGGTCCTTCGGAGGTTCGCCGAGACGGCCCGTCGTTTCAACCCCCTGTGCGTAGCGGTAGTCGCCACCAGTGCCGTACGGGAGGCGAGCAACCGCGAGGAGTTTGTCGCGGCGGCGCTCCGGGACAGCGGGCTCACCGTCCGGGTGATCGACGGCAACGAGGAGGCGCGGCTCACCCTTCTCGGCGTTCGGCATGGGCTCCGCCTCGGGTCGAGGCGGGTTCTGGTGATGGACATCGGCGGGGGGAGTACCGAGTTTATCCTGACTCGCGGGGAAACGATTGAGGCGATGGTGAGCACCGGCCTGGGCGTCGTCAAGCTGACCGAGGCGTATCTGAAAAGTGATCCGTCAACCTTCAGTGAGCTGGAGGCTATTGAACAAGTCGTTGCGGACCGGCTTCGGCGGCTTCGCGTCGAAATGCCCGGTCTCGATGGCGCGGCGCTCATCGGAACCGCCGGGACTCCAACCACCCTTGCGGCGATGGATCTCGGGCTCACTGTCTACAGCCCCGATCGAGTGAACGGCCATCGGCTGTCGATGATTCGAACGAGGCAACTGCTTCACGCGTTGGCGACGAGAACGCTGGCCGAGCGGCGCGAGATCCCGCTCTTGGAGCCAGGCCGCGCCGACGTCATTATAGCCGGTACCGCTCTTCTCCTGACGGTCATGGGCGTCCTGGCCTACGACGAGTGTGTCGTCAGCGACAGCGGTCTACGGGAAGGGATCCTCCTCGACCTCCTCAGATAGCACACCCCGCAAGTCTAGCGTCGTACGTCCCTTTCCTTATCTTGACTTCTCCAGTCTGGGCCGTCATACTGGAATTACTTAATATCCATTAACGCTAATGGGAGGACGGCCGTGAGCCGAAAGGTTGCAGCGTTCACCAAGTCGCCATCTACAGTCAAGACCATTCCTCTGACCGAGGCGCGCATTCGCCTTGGCGCCCTCTTAAAGCGGGTCCACCTAAATAAGGAGTACGTCATCCTCCAGAAGGACGGCATCCCCATTGCCGGCCTTATGGACATTGACGAGTTCGAGGATTACCTTGAACTGCAGGACCCGACTGTGAAGGAGCACATCCGCAAGAGCAACGAAGAATATCTTGCCGGGAAGAGTCGACCAGCCGAGGATCTCCTCATGGAGCTCCAGGAGGAGGCGACAAGGAAGGTCCGGCGGCGTAAGGCATGACGCCGCCTTTCGCCGTCCGCACGACCTCCCGCTTCGAGCGCCTCGCCAGAACTCTTCTCAGCACCCACCCTGAGTTTCTAGATTTCCAGCATCGGGCCATTGAGATCCTCAGTGTCGATCCCCACAATCGCAGCCGGGCGCATCACAT
>DATMXF010000119.1:0-4585 GCA_035561835.1 Patescibacteria group bacterium | reverse complement strand
CACCCACCCTCCCCACTTCACCCACAGCCATCGGATCATCGGCGTCATACCCCAACTGGGTGGGAAGATCAAAGGCGACCGACAGGCCCGTCTGGCCCTGCTCAAGCAGAAAGTGGAACCGCCGGTTGGTCTCCTCCGCTGTTCCATAGCCGGCATACTCCCGCATTGTCCAGAGGCGACTTCGGTACATCGTCGACCGCACGCCACGGGTATACGGATAGCTGCCGGGAAATCCCAGTCGCTCCAGATAGTCATGATCGGCGAGATCCAGGGGGGTATAGAGACGATTGACGTCGATGCCGGAACTTGTTTGGAATGTGTTCTTCCGCTCGGGTGTATGCGTGAGGACAGGCTGAAGGGAGTTCGCCTGCCAACCATCGAACTCGCGCTGAAGCCGGGTCAATCGCTCTTGCTCGTCCATATTTCTCAGAAAATGTCTATCTGGTCTATTTCGTCTGTTCGGTCTGTTTCGTTGTTTGGTCTAGACCAAATGGACCAGACAGACCAAACAGACCCACAATGGGCCGTTACTCAATAACAATTAGGACGTCGCCGCCGCCGACAGCGGCTCCTTCCTGCACCATGATCTCTTTGATGACTCCAGGCCTGGAAGCCTTCAACTCATTTTCCATTTTCATCGCCTCGATGACGATCACCCCTTGGCCCGCACCCACCTCTTGCGCCGGCGAGACGAGCAGCGCCGCCACCTTACCAGGCATCGGGGCCGTGATTACCTGGCGACCGCTCACGCTATGACCTGTCGCGCCGGTACTTCTTCTGGGGCGACGCCCCTCCTCCTGATATTCGATTCGGTACGTTTCGCCCTCCACCCAGACCGCAAGAACCCCTTCTTCCTCCTCGACTACATCGGCATCATATGAGCGACCCATCACAAGAAGCGAGAGAAGGCTGCCGTCAGCAGCGCTGAAATCGACCTCGTAGGTGTGCCCGTTCACCTCAACCGGTACCGGCGATCCCGTACCCTTCACCGCGAGCTTATGATTTGTACCTTGCAGATCAGCGGAGTAGATCATCGTCGTCGCAGCCCGTCCTGACGAGCAGCCAGCTTCCATGAACTGTCGACTTGGCCGCTCTGCGCGACAGGCGTAGGAGTTGGGCGCTTCCTGGTGTGAAGATAGAGCGCTCCGGCAATCAGCGCAATCTCCGCGAACGCCCCATTCTCAGGCGAGAGTCCTTTGGCCAGCCAGCTCTCCAGAAATTCCGTATTGATCTGACTCGTCACAAACTGCGAAAGGTCGAGAACCTTGCGGTGGAAGGGGATATTGGTTTTCACTCCGAGTATGACATATTCAGCCAGCGCGCGCCGCACCCGCGCTATCGCCTCCCCTCGGTCACGTCCCCAGACGACCAACTTTGAGATCAGGGGATCATAATGAATCGGGACATCGCATCCTTCGTAGATCGCGCTTTCGATCCGAAGGCCGGGCCCGCCGGGTGTGCGCAGCGCTCGGATGCGTCCGGGCGACGGCATGAAATTGTTGAATGGGTCCTCCGCGTAGATGCGACACTCGATCGCATGACCGCGTAACCGGATCTCATCCTGCCGCACTGAGAGGACCTCGCCTGCGGCAATGCGGATCTGCTCTTTCACCAGATCAAGCCCGGTCACCATTTCAGTAATCGGATGCTCCACCTGCAGTCGCGTGTTCATCTCCAGGAAATAAAAGTTCTTGGACGGATCGACCAGGAACTCCATCGTCCCGGCGTTCGTATAATCTGCGGCCCTGGCCACCTTCACCGCGGCCTCCCCCATCCGACGCCTCAGTTCCGGGTCGACAAAAGGCGATGGCGATTCCTCAATAACCTTCTGGTGGCGCCGCTGTAGCGAGCATTCACGCTCCCCAAGGTACACCACATTGCCCCGCGTATCGGCCATCACCTGGATCTCAATGTGGCGAGCGGCGCCCACATACCGCTCCACATAGATGGCCGCATTGCCGAACGCGGCGGATGCTTCAGAGCGGGTCGCGCGGATCGCGCTCGCAAGCATCGCCTCGGTTGAGACGATTCGCATCCCTTTCCCGCCCCCTCCGGCTGAGGCCTTAATGACGATAGGCAGACCGATCTCCCGGACAGCCTGAACAACCTCCAGATCAGTAAGATCTCGGGTCGTACCAGGGACAACCGGGACACCGGCCTGGCTCGCCAGCCTTCGACCGGAAGTCTTGCCGCCCACGGCGCGGATCGCATGCGAGGAGGGGCCGATAAATATCAGTCCTTCTTCCTCACACCGCATGGCGAACTCCGCATTCTCCGACAGAAAGCCGTATCCCGGATGAATAGCGGTCGCGCCGGCCAGCCTCGCAGTCTCGATGATCCGATCAATCTTGAGATAACTCTGGGGGGACGGGGCCGGTCCGATCAGGTACGCCTCATCGGCCAACCGGACGTGCAGTGCAGCGCGATCGGCCTCCGAGTAGACGGCCACCGTGCCGATGCCCATCTCGCGGCAGGCGCGGATCACTCGAACGGCAATCTCTCCGCGATTCGCAATCAGGATTTTATTAAACATGATACATACCAGGGTATAGGGTTTAGGGGGTAGGGTTTAGGGAAAGTGCGAGAAGAAAGCATCCTGTTCTGTCTGTTGTTCAACCCTAAACCCTCTACCCTATACCCTTTTATTTAGAGGGGAATATTCCCGTGTTTCTTTGGAGGGTTCGTCTCGCGCTTTGTTCTGAGAGACCTGAGCGCCCTGATCAGTTTCGGGCGGGTCTCTTTCGGCTCAATCACTTCGTCGATATAGCCCCGTTCTGCCGCAATGTACGGATTGGCAAACTTATCGCGGAACTCCGCCACCTTTTCCGCGCGGAAAGACGCGACATCAATCTCATCGGCAATCTTTCGCTTATGCAGGATGTTGACCGCCCCTTCTGGCCCCATAACCGCGATCTCAGCGGTCGGATAGGCGAAGTTAATATCGGCCCGCATATGCTTGCTGCCCATCACGCAATAAGCGCCCCCATAAGCCTTTCGCACAATGATGGTGATTTTCGGCACGGTCGCCTCCCCATAGGCGTACAGCAGCTTCGCGCCGTGCTTGATGATGCCGCCATGTTCCTGAGCCGTACCCGGAAGATAGCCGGGGACGTCCTCCAACGTAATGATGGGTATGTTGAAGGCATCACAAAAGCGGATGAAGCGGGCCGCCTTCACGGACGAGCCGATGTCGAGACATCCGGCCAGCACGGCGGGCTGATTCGCAACAAACCCGACCGACTGCCCGTCCAGACGTCCAAAACCCACCACCATGTTCTGGGCAAAATGTTCTTGAACTTCGAAAAACTCGCCGTCGTCCACCACCATTCGAATCAGCTCCTTGATATCGTACGGTCGGTTGGGGCTGTCGGGGACGAGAGCGTTCAGCGCCTCTTCTTGCCGCTCCGGATCGTCTCTGGACTCACAGCGAGGCGGGTCTTCCAGATTGTTCTGAGGGAGGTACGATAGGAGCTCTCTGATCGATGCCAGACACTCCTGCTCCGAATCGACGGCAAAGTGGGCGACGCCCGATACGGCATTATGGGTCATCGCACCGCCCAGCCCTTCAAAGTCGACCTCTTCGTGCAGGACTGTCTTGATCACATCAGGTCCTGTGACGAACATATGGCTGGTATGGCGCACCATGACGACGAAATCCATCAAGGCCGGGGAATAGACGGCCCCGCCCGCGCACGGCCCCATAATGGCCGCGATCTGCGGGATCACCCCTGAGGCCAACGTGTTGCGAAGGAAGAGATCGGCATATCCCGCCAGTGAGACGACCCCCTCCTGAATTCTGGCTCCGCCCGAATCGCTGAGGCCGATGATCGGAGCCCCCATCTTCAGCGCCAGATCCATCGCCTTGCAGATCTTGGCGGCGTGGGCCCCGCTCAGGCTGCCGCCGAATACGGTAAAATCCTGGGCGAAGAGATACACCTGTCGGCCGTCGATCGTTCCGTATCCGATAACGACACCGTCGCCAGGGATCCGTTGCTGGTCCATGTCAAAGTCGTGACACTGATGGGTCACGAAGGCATCCAACTCGGTGAAGCTCCCCGGATCAAGGAGCAGATCGATCCGCTCGCGCGCCGTCAGCTTCCCGGATTGGTGATGCCGATCGACGCGCTCCTGCCCGCCACCCTGCAGAGCGGCTTCGCGTCGGCGGCGCAGCTCTTCCAGCTTGTCCTTATGGCGCTCATTCGCCATCCCGTTCACTCCTTCAGCTTACAAATCTTCAAAATGCGCGAGGCGCTTGAACACCTTGTACCTCGCCTCAATTTCAGGATAGGTCAACCGTCGCAAACGATCGAGCGAAAACGCCTCCACATTAAAAGAAGCCATCACCGATCCCATCACGATCGCCTTCCGGATGTTGGACTCCTCAAAATTCATCGTGTTGGCAAGGTAGCCGATGAAACCGCCGGCAAAGCAATCGCCCGCTCCCGTCGGATCAAACACGGAATCGAGCGGGAGCGCGGGCGCCGCAAACCACCCGCCCTTTCGGACCATCAGCGCGCCGTACTCGCCTCGCTTGATGACCAGCGAGGTCGGCCCCCAGCCCAGGACCTTCTGGGCGGCCCGGACC
>DATMXF010000118.1:0-7241 GCA_035561835.1 Patescibacteria group bacterium | reverse complement strand
GAGTTTCAGCACTCGGAGCCCTGCGTCTCCGTCATCCGGTACAACAACCTCCATCTGATCGTATGGGATAAGCCGCTTGACCTCCCTCGCGAAACTTTGGTAGATGCTCTCGAGATCGAGGGAAGAACTGACAACCTTGCTGAGCCGGTTGAGGGCATCCAACCGATCCGCACGCTCTTCCAGGCGGACGTTCAACTCCCGGACCACAGCCTCCGCCTGTTTACGGTCGGTAATATCCTGCTTGATGGCAGCGAAACCGAGACTCTCTCCATGCTCATCCCGCACCGGGGTGATGGTCTGCTCCTCTGTGTAGAGACCTCCGTCCTTGCGCTTGTTGATGATCTCCCCATGCCAGACCCGCCCGGCGAGGATCGTCTCCCACAAGCGCCGATACACCTCCTGACCGTGTTTTCCGGACTTGAGCAGGCGCAGATTCTGGCCAATGACCTCTTCGGTAGTATAGCCGGTAAGCCGGGTAAAAGCGGGATTCGCCCAGACAACTCTACCCAGCAAATCGCAAATTACTATGCTGTTCGCGGCCGCTTGCAGGGCGGCAGCCTGGATCAGTAGGCTGTGCTGTGCCTGCTGGACCTGTGCCATGCTGTCCTGGAAGCTCTCCAGCATCTGGTTTAAGGCGGTCCCCATCCGGGCGAGTCGATCCTCGCCGGTTACACGCACTCGGAGCGTAAGATCTCCGCTGGCCCCCTTAGTCAAAACCGCCATGGCTTGCCCCACGCTGTCCTCGAGGCGCGCCAGCATCTGGTCAATCGCCGTTCCCATCTGGCCCAAGTCATCCTCGGTCCGCAGACCGACGCGCGCGGCGAAGTCCCCGATCGCCGCCTGCTCGGTAACGGCTATAACCTGCTTAATTGCTTTGGCGATCAGGCTTGCGATGAAATACCCGAGCGCCAAGCCAATCAGAAGGCCGCCCACAACGAAGCTGAGCATCAAAATTCTGGAGCGGTTGTAGATAGCTTGGGCCTCGTCATAGCGGCCCTTGGCAGCATTGTCCTTGAGGTCGATGAGGGCATTGACCGCCGACACCGAGGCTTGATAACGGTCTCTACCCTTGTTTAAGACGAAATTGTACGCCTCCTCCTTCTTGCCCTGACTGCTCGTTGGTAGGAAGTCGTCGGTAAAATACGTCTTGTACGCGGCTACTGCCGCTTTGAATACGTCAAGCGTCTCCTGCTCCTGCCGGGCAAGCCGCATCTGTCCAACCCGCCTGATCCGCTCCTCGACAAGCCTGTAACCGTCCCATATCTGCATGGCAAGTTGGTTCATCTTGGCGGGGTCGCGTTCAATCGCATGTTGGAGAATCCACCCGCGAATCTGGTGAGTTCGCCCGCGAGCTTCGGCAATGGCCCTGATGGCGAGGAGGTGCTGCTCGTATACCTCCTGTACGCCGGCATTAATAATTCCCATATTACGGATGCCGAGATAGCCGACGCCGATCATGATGACGCCCACCAGGGCGAACCCGATCGTAAGCTTGGTCACCGTCTTGAGATTTCTGAACCACTGCATAGCTATTTTTTGGAATGAAGGGAAAGCCTAAGGTGGGAGGAACAGGTACGACAAAGATGAGTGGTGGGCCGTATAGGACTCGAACCTATGACCCGCTGATTAAGAGTCAGCTGCTCTACCAACTGAGCTAACGGCCCCCAAGATAGGGTATAGGGGTTAGGGTGTGGGGTATGGGGTATAAAAACGGGACCCAATATAACACTCCGCATCAACTCCTTGCCCCTATAGACCCTCCATCCTAAACCCTTTCTGTTCATGGCGCGCCCAGGGAGACTCGAACTCCCGACCTACTGCTTAGAAGGCAGCCGCTCTATCCGGCTGAGCTATGGGCGCTTCAAAGCAGGGTATAAGGGTATAGAGGTAGACCCTCTACCCTAAACCCTATATTTTCGTGGTGCGCCCAGGGAGATTCGAACTCCCGACCTACGGATTCGAAGTCCGGCGCTCTATCCAGCTGAGCTATGGGCGCAAGAGAACAGGAGATAGGGGATAGACCCTCTACTCTTGACCCTAAACCCTTTCTTTTTGGGGTGAACGAAGGGACTCGAACCCTCAACCCCTGGAGCCACAGTCCAGTGCTCTGCCATTGAGCTACGCTCACCATTCGAACCGCGTACACAGTTAAGGGGTTAGGGTATGTGGGGTATAAAATGGAATCCATTAAAACCACCGCATCAAAACCCCTAAACCCTGGACCCTCTACCCTAAACCCTTTCTTTTATATTGGCGCGCCTGGCCCGATTTGAACGGGCGACACACGGCTCCGGAGGCCGTTGCTCTGTCCGGGCTGAGCTACAGGCGCTCAAAGACAGGGTATAGGGGCTCGGGTAAAAAAGAGCCTTGTGGGATTTTTTCTCCCTCTTTCGTATACCCTAAACCCTCTACCCTAAACCCTATATCGTGGTCGGGGCGAGAGGATTTGAACCTCCGACTCCCTGCTCCCAAAGCAGGTGCGCTACCAGGCTGCGCCACGCCCCGCCCTATCCCTTCCCCCGTAAATATTTCGGTGGCTAGATTGGAGACTCAGGACTGAAGGTTTTCAACTCCCTCGAGAGGGGGGGATGAATTGATCCCTCCAAGCCCTTCTCCGATTTTGTTGTCCGATTACGCGTGACTTACCCCTGAAAGCTTCAGTCTATCCGCCTGAGTCGTTATCAGCCGCGGCCAGCGATAGACGCTGCAGCAACGGTTTTATGTCCAAGAGTGCCAGCGCGCGATGGCTGATCCGATTCTTTACGTCCGGCGGAAGCGAGGCCATCGTCGTGCCAAGGTCTGGAACGATAAAAATTGGATCATAGCCGAACCCACCATTGCCGCTAGGGGCCTCCGCGATGATCCCGTCACAACTCCCATGAGAAAGGGACAGCTCTCCTCCTGGGCCGGCCACAGCCACCACACACTGAAAATGAGCGCCCCGCCGTGAGCGCGGTATCCCTTCCAGCAACTCAAGAATCCGCTGATTGCGCTCCCGATCCGTAGCCGTAGGGCCAAGGTAACGGCTTGAGTATACCCCAGGCTGTCCCTCAAGGGCGTCCACTTCGAGACCCGAATCGTCCGCAAGAGCCCAGCAGCCGCTGAAGACTGCAACCGCCTTCGCCTTAGCCGCCGCGTTCTCAGCGTATGTGACACCAGCCTCATCAGGCGGGCTATACTCGCGAAGCGAGGCAAGCGATAAAAAAGAAATCCTCAGATCGCTGAGGATAGTTACGACTTCCCGAAATTTTCCCGCGTTTGCCGTCGCTACGATCATCTGCATTCTAGAAACCTCGTCCCCTGATGTCAAGCTGCATCTTTACATCTTCAGGCCGCAAATGTCGGTTCCAAGAAGTTGACGTTGAAGGTCGACAAACTGATTAATCCCTCGCGTCGCCAGATCAAGCATCTGGTCCAACTGGGCCTTGTCGAAAGGAACCTCTTCGGCAGTTCCCTGAACCTCAACAAATTTCCTGGCGCCTGTCATCACCACGTTCATATCGACATCAGCCATAGAGTCCTCAGCATAGTTGAGGTCCAGCAGCAGTTCCCCGTCCACATACCCGATACTGACACCAGCGACGAAATCTTTCAGGAGTGGTCCTTTGAGTTGGCCGTTCTCTTGAAGACGGGACAGCGCATCGGCCATCGCAACGAAAGCCCCTGTAATGGCGGTCGTCCGAGTCCCACCATCAGCCTGGATCACGTCGCAATCGACCAGCACTGTCCGCTCCCCTAATCGCGTAAGATCGATCACCGCGCGTAGGGACCGGCCAATGAGACGCTGGATCTCGAATGTTCGACCGCTGGCCCTCCCGGTTGCTGATTCTCGAGGCGTTCTCGTCTTTGTCGCGCGTGGGAGCATTCCATATTCCGCAGTCACCCACCCTTGACCGGTCGCGCGCAGGAACAGCGGAACCTTCTCCTCGACCGTGGCTGTACAGAGGACTCTGGTCTCTCCGACCTCAATGAGCAGCGACCCCTCGGCATGCCTGAGGTAGCCGCGGTCCACTTTCACCGGCCTGATCTCGTCCATCTTTCGCCCATCACTCCTCACAAGATCTCCTTTCGCGTGATCGCCCGCCAGCCGCCTCAAAAGACGTACTGAGGAGGTAGGGCCATTCGCGTATCAATATGCCCCGCTAATGTCGGAATCTCCGCTCCCTCTACAAGGATCTGTACGCGTTTGATCTGAGCGAAGTTCGAGGTAAGGGTATTGACGATAGAGAATACGGTATACAGCTCCTCTTGTGCGCCTCCCGGCAGACCATCCCGCAACCCTTGGTTGAAATCAACGTACGCAGTCCCGGATGAATCGATAAATAGATTCAGCAGCTTGGCCTCCAGGGGGACCGTCGGCGCGACGTTGCCACTCTGCGGCCCCTTTACCAGCTCGACTACAGTCCGCTTGGCATCTTCTGTCGTCGTCGCCCCACTTTCTATCTCTCTGTTCTCCTCGCGAAAGGAATGGTCATCACGGGCTACAAAGAAGAGTGTCACGCCCTTCCGTCCACCTTCAGACGTCGTCTTCCCTGTCTCTGAGGCAGTAGGCCGGACAGCAGGCCTGTTCACCGTAACCCATCCGGTACTCCATAGACCAACCGCACCAACGATCACCACCAGCAAGGCGATGAGGACAGCCGTAGTCTTGAGGTTGCGCATTGTTATTTGAGGCTGAAGGCTGAAGGCTGAAGGCTAATTGCGGAACGCGTAGGGATCGCTCCTACGCGCTTCTCATACCTTCCCTTGAACTTGGCGATACCGGCCAGCAGAGCTTGAGCGATCTGTTGTCGATACGCTTCCTGCTCAAGTTTGTGTTCTTCATCCGGGTTCGTGATAAAAGCCACCTCTACAAGGGTAGACGGCATCGCAGCACCGATCAGCACGAAAAAGGGGGCCGACTTGACTCCGCGATTGTCGACCTTCAGACTACGTCCGAGTTCGTTCAGCAGTAGCTCCGCCAACTCGCTCGATTCCTTTACGTAGAACGTTTGGGCCAGGTCCCAGAGCACAGTTTTTAAGCCTCGCTGGGCTTCCTGACCGACACCTTCAAGATTGAGGGCCGTATTCTCTCTGATGGCAGAAGCCCTTGCGCCTCGATCGGATGGCTCACGGCTCAAGAAATAGGTCTCAAAGCCGATCGCACGACTTCGCGGAGCGGCGTTAACGTGCAAGCTGATGAAAAAATCAGCTCGGTGTCGATTGGCAATCATGGTCCGACTCTCAAGCGGGACGAAGACATCCTCCGTCCTGGTCATGACGACCTTTATCCCGAGAGTCTCTTCGATCAGTCGCTGTAACCTGAGGCCGATATCCAGTACGATATCTTTCTCCTTCGCTCCTGACTGGCCGATCGCCCCTGGATCTCTACCTCCATGGCCCGGATCGATTACGATCGTCTTGACGATCTGTTCCTGCGACAATGCTTCAGGCAGATCAGCCGGCTCGCCGCTTCGAGCTGCCGATTTCGGCTGAACTGCTCGTCCTGGTGTCGTCTTTATGACGCTATCCGCCTGTGGTAACAGGTCCTCTCGCACCTCACCAGGAAAAAGATCGACTACGATCCGGTCAGGCCCTTCCAACGCAAAACTCTTACTCCACAAACGGCGTCCTGTCCCATAAATGGTAATCTGGGCGTCGTTACCAAGCTGCCGAGCTTCGATGGAGCCCACAAGGCTATCAGAGACCTGGATGGATCGAATGGAAGGGCTCATAATCCCTTGCTTCACCTCCAGCACAACTCGCCCTGATGCACCATCATCCCTGACGAAGAACTCATGTGGGCGGCTTCCCTCCAAAACGACTCGAGTATGATCACGGTATGTGCGAACTCGCAAAAGACGCACCGAGTGCGCCTTTTCAGCGATTCGCGCGACCCGCGTCTCAGGGTCCCAGTCAACCCTACTCTCTCCGTATCGGGCGCCGAGCGCAATCGGCACAAGCTCAAGCGGGACCACTACGCTCTCGCCGAGACGGCGCGGTGACTCTGAGAGTACTACGACGCTGTTTTTGACTCGTACTTCTGGAGAACCGACTACGAGCGTGAGGACGGAGTTCCCAAGCTGAATCCGGAAACCTCCGCGCGTGCGAAGCCGGGTAGCAGGCTGTCCGGTAGCTCTTGTCAGATTTGCCAGTGAGAGATATTCAGCGCCTTCCACGCGAACCGTCGGGAGGGTCAGCCGCTCGTTCCCCAGATACACCGTGACCTGGGCGGCCTCGGCCGCGCCTAGGAGCGCAGCCGTCATCACGATCCCGCAAAACAGCGCCGCCGACCACACCGACGAGCGCTGCGCCGAGTTTATCCTATTCACATAGGTTCCCTCATCCGTTGCTGCCACCAACAATTCCGGCCTCTCCTACCGGCAACCATTGAATGCGTTACTTCCGATTCGTAAATGCGCGTTCCAAAAAAAATGAAAAGCCCGCACGTTCCTCTCGTGTGGGCTTTTCAAAGAAAATCCTGGCAGCGACCTACTCTCCCGCGCAGTTGCCCACGCAGTACCATCGGCGCTGGAGGGCTTCACTTCCGTGTTCGGAATGGGAACGGGTGTTTCCCCTCCGCTATGGCCACCAGGAATGGTTCAGCTTTCCGGGTCGTTGTGTCAGCTCGCGATGGGTTATGGCGACGATTTCCTATCTGCGGCCGAATTGACACGAATTCTTTCCTTAATTCTCGCGAACTCTTTTCGACCCAACACCTTCCTGGCGATCAACTCGTCCAGTTTGTGATAGGGCCGATGTCGCACGACTCGTTCGGCCAACTCCGCTCCGAACCCCGGGAGCGCCTGAAGCTCGCGCATGGACGCCGCGTTTAAATCAACCTTTGGCGCAGGCGTCCTTAGTGTATCGTTCTCACCTACCGCCGCCCTGCTTCGTCCTGATTCTTGCCTCGCCTCGGGAGTAGTTAGTGTTGCGATCACGCCAACCATACTCACCATCGCTAACGCGACCCACCTCATCACCACGAATCCTTCACAGAAGAAATAAAAAAATTGGGGTCAAGCCGCACGACCGATTAGTACCAGTAAGCTAAACGCATTCCTGCGCTTACACACCTGGCCTATCAACCTTGTGATCTGCAAGGAGTCTTTAGGGGCTTTCGCCCGGGAGATCTCATCTTGGGGTGGGCTTCGCACTTAGATGCTTTCAGCGTTTATCCCTTCCGAACATAGCTACCCAGCAATGCCCTTGGCAGAACAACTGGCACACTAGAGGTTCGTCCATCCCGGTCCTCTCGTACT
>DATMXF010000117.1:0-13559 GCA_035561835.1 Patescibacteria group bacterium | reverse complement strand
GCCAGTCGCCAGCAGTTCCATGGCCAGGGCAAACCCGAGGCCGAGAATAACCAACGCAATCATCACTTCCAGCAAGGTAAAACCGTGATCCCCCTGTGCCCTCCTTTTGTAAAGAGGGGATGAGGGAGTTATGCGCCGTGTACGATTCTCACGCATTTTCTGCGGCACTGATACGAGCCAACCCGATCGATGAATCCACCACGATTCGATAGCCTCGCCCTTTCTCATCAGAAAGGTCGATCGAGCCGCCCGACGAACTCCCCTGCGGAAAGAACGCAATGACGCCACGCTCATCCGGCAAAAGAGGCCCGGTCGCAAGGAGAACAGACTTGAGACTTACGCCGGGCGGAAGTGAACGGACCCGAGCCTGCCGAATCTGAGCTTGCCAAGGCTGTCCGGGATCTTCTACTGTCTCCACCCGGTCGATACCGCTCAGTCGCCCGACAATCCAATCCGGTCCTCGGAGCCAATAGCGATTCGTCTGTCGATCAAATACCACCTCCAATACGTCCTGGTTGGCGATTGCCTGCGTCCTGGCAAGCCGACAGAGCGCAACGATATCACGCGTCGCAGCCTTGAGCTGGGCCTGTCCGAATGAGCGGCTGAAGGCCGGCGCAACCAACACGGTCGCCAGCATAAGGATAAACAGCACAACGGTGAGTTCGAGAAGCGTAAATCCTCGTACCCCTCGCTCTATTCTATGGTTCAACCCGACCCCCCGATTGCTTCACACTCTTCCAACTCACCACATCCTGATTCTCCCCATCGCCACCCGCTACGCCATCACCGCCATACGAGATAATATCGTAATCTCCGTGCTCCCCTGGCGACTTGTAGATATACGGATGGGTCCACGGATCAACGGGAAGCTCTTGCTTCTTCAGATAGGAACCATCCCAGTTTTCAACTCCGCCAGGATTAGCGAGGAGCGCCTTCAGCCCTTCGTCGCTGGTCGGATACCGACCAACGTCCAGCCGAAAGTTGTCGAGGGCGGCGCCGAATAGCTCAATTTGGGCTTGGGCCGCCGCCTGCTTACCCTTTCCCACCCTGCCGAAAAGCTGAGGTCCTACAAGGGCCGCCAACAGGCCGATAATGATGATGACGACCAGCAACTCGATGAGGGTGAATCCGGCCTGATCGCGGCGCAACAACCGCATCTTCACTTCTTGGCGTGCCTCGACATCTTCAACTCGAACTTGTCGAATGTCCACACTCAGCTCCTTTTATTGAACTCGTACTCCATCCGTACGTCACGTTCGTACCCCGCACATCGTTCTTAGAGCGGCAGCTCGTTGATGCTAAAGATGGCAAGCAGCATCGACAGCACAATAAACCCGACGACGAGCCCAAGAAAGAGGATCAGGATCGGCTCAAGCAGTGAGGTCAGGCGCTTGACTGTCCGCCGCACACGTTCATCGTAGGTATCGGCTACCTTGATCAGCATCTCTTCGAGTCTCCCGGTCTCCTCCCCCACCTTCGCCATATGGATAGAAAAGGATGGAAAGGCGGCAGTGGCCCGAAGCGGACCGCTGATCCCTTCACCCCGCTTCACCCCCTCCTGCAACCTGGACATGGCGGCGGCAATCACCCGATTGGCGATCGTCTCTTTGACGATAGAGACGGCGGCAAGGACGGGGACTCCGCTTTGGAGAAGCGTCCCGAATGTCCGGGCAAAGCGGGAGACCTCGATTTCCTGAATCAGGCGGCCCAGCAGCGGTAACGACAACTTCCACTGGTCCCACTGCAGCTTCCCCTGCTCAGTCTGCAAATAGGCTCGGAGACCGACCCAGCCAAGGACGATCAGTCCTGCAAACACCCACCAGTAACCAGTCGTAAACGCGCTGATCGCTAAGAGCATCCTGGTCGGTAACGGCATGAGCTGCTTGCTGTCGGCAAAGATCTGGGCGAATCGTGGAATCACGAAGTTCATCATGACCACCACGGCACCGCCGCCCACACCAAGCAACAAAATCGGATAGATAAGGGCCGACGTGACCTCGTCCCGTACTGCCTTTGAGTGCTCCATGAACCCGGCCAGACGAGAAAGAATGACCTCCAACACGCCGCTCGCTTCGCCCGCCTTCACCATATTGATATACAGCCGGGAGAAGAGCCGCGGATGTTTGGCTAGACCGTCGGCAAACGAATTCCCTGCCTGGATGTCGGTCAGGATACCGCGAAGAATCGATCGGAACCGTTGATTGTCGGTCAAGTCCAGAAGAATCGCCAGACTTCGATCCAACTCCATCCCGGCCTCAAGCAGTGTGGCAAGCTGCTGCGTGAAGGCTAGAACGTCTTGTGCAGAAGGCCCCCTCGCAAGCCGGATCTGGAACCGGGCAGCGCCAGGCCCCGCCGTCGCGGCAACACTGGCCTGTCCGATCTTGATCGGGTAGTAGCCGTTGGCTCGGAGCCACGCCACGACCGCCCGTTCATCGGCGGCCTCAATGCTCCCCTGAACAAGTTTGGCAGTACGATCGGTTGCGGTATATTGAAACGTCCCCATATGTCGATATCGTCTTTATTGACACTGAATTACACGGTAAGTTTACGACTATAGCAACTACCGATGCGCTGTCAACACAAATCAGGCTTGACAAGTTGCGTGAACCGGCTGAAAACAAAGCAGATAGAGGCTCCCCCTATCTGCTGTGTTGCTGACGAAAACACACGATCTTGTATCAGGAAGTGTCTCTGTCTATGCCTCCTCTTTAGTGACACGAAGCAGGTCCTCCATGGTGGTGATCCCCTGTTCAACCTTCATCCAGCCGTCTTCCCATAAGGTCTTCATCCCGAAGGCTATCGCCTTCTGTCGAATCGTATTAGAGTCAGCCTTCTCCAGAATCAATCGTTGAATCTCTTCGTTGATCACCAAAAATTCATAGATGCCGCTGCGGCCACGGTATCCGGTAAAGTTGCAGGCGGCGCATCCCTTACCCCGAAATACCTGCAGCGCGCCATTGATCTCAGTCTTGATCCCCATCTTCCGGACCGTAGCCGCGTCCAACCAGTACGGCTCCCGGCACTCGTGGCAAATGACGCGAACCAGACGTTGAGCGAGAACCGCTACCAGGACACTGGACACCAGGTAGTTTTCGATGTCCATATCCAGAAGCCGCGTAATGGCGCCGGGCGCATCGTTCGTGTGCAGCGTGCTGAACACCAGATGTCCGGTCAGCGCCGAATGGATAGCGATGTCCGCGGTCTCTGCATCGCGGATCTCCCCGACCATAATGACATCAGGATCCTGACGGACGATGGAGCGTAGGCCGCTGGCGAAGGTCAGACCGATCTTCGACTTGACATGGATCTGGTTGACCCCTTGGAGTTGGTACTCCACCGGGTCTTCGATAGTGATGATCTTCTTGTCGGCCGAGTTGATCTCGCTCAGCGCCGTATAGAGCGTAGTCGTCTTGCCGCTCCCTGTCGGACCGGTCACCAGGATCATGCCGTGCGGTTTTCTGATCAGCCGCTGGAATTGCACGCGCACATCTTCAGGCATGCCCATATCTCCCAGGCTCAGGAGGAGGCTGCTGCGATCCAGGATTCGCATGACCACGCTTTCACCGTGCAACGTGGGAATCGTAGAGACCCGGAGGTCCAGATCCTTGCCCAGGATCTGGAGCCTGATTCGGCCGTCCTGAGGAAGCCGTCGCTCGGCGATATTCATCTTGGCCATGATCTTGACGCGGGAGATCACGGCCCGTTGCAGCCGCTTGGGAGGAGACTCTTGATCCAAAAGCACTCCATCAACCCGGTAGCGGATTCGAAACGTATCCTCAAACGGTTCGATGTGGATGTCGCTGGCGCGCGCCTCTACCGCCCGCGTAATAAGCAGGTTGACAAGCTGGATCACCGGGGCCTCAGACGCCAGGTCGCGGAGGTGATCAACATCCTCGCGATCCTCGCCGGATCCTCCTCCCTCCTCCTCGCTGTAGCCCTTGACGATCTTCTCAAGCGTTGTCTGACCATCGCCATACAACTGATCGATAGCCTCGAGAATCTCTCGCTCGTTGGCTATACAGACGGTGACAGCGAGGCCGGTGCTCAGTCGAAGGTCATCCAGCGTATACGGATCGGTCAGATCACTCATGGCAACGGTCAGCACACCATCTTTCACATCAATCGGAAACACCTTGTGCTCCCGCAGGTACTTCGAGGAAAGGCGGTCGCGGACCGGGACGGGCGTAATGGAGAGCGAAGCAAGCGACAGGTAGGGAAGCGAATACTGCCTGGCGAGGGCCTTTGCCACGTCCTCTTCAGAGGTATACCCGATCTCCACAAGGGTCTCGCCAAGCCGCTTACTGACTTCCCGCTGGTGGCTGAGCCCGCGCTGGACCTGATCTCGAGTGACGGAACCCTCACGGATCAGGATTTCGCCGATCGGTTCTCGTGCCTCGCCGGCTTGCCGACTGTCCATTGTGCGATCCCTCTTGTGAAGATGTGCAACCTTCCGTTGCTCAATCGGCCACGCCAGCCATGGAGATAATTAGCCAATTGAACCTTGAAATGATAGACCGGCCCGGAAGAACGTGTCAAGGACTTAACGCCGCCCAACAATAAAGATAGACAGTGCAACCCGTCCATCTGTTTATCATCAGTTAGAGACTCCCCTGCCCTCGTCATTACGAGGCAATGCCCCAGCGCTCCCACAGTCCTTTATAATAACCACGGAAAGATTGCCGCGCTGCCGTTGATGGCGCGCAATGACAACACCCAATCTCTTTTCAGGTAGATCAAATTTGCTTGACAGCTCGGGAAGTCACCTGATAGACACATAGCATCGTGAATCCCCAGAGGGGCTCCTCTTGTGAGCGTCGTAGCCTGTTGCTGAGTACGTGGGGACCGAGAAGGCGAACAGCCGGAGAACGATGAGCGATCGTACGACAACTTGGCCAACCCAGAATGAACATGCCGTCTGGAAAACGCTCGAAGGCGAGAGCGTCCTCCTCCATCTCGAGAGATGATCGGACAGCTCATCGAAGCAGGATGCCGCGTCACCCCCGGCCTCAGCCGCTGGTACCTGGACCATTATGTCAGTATCAAACGGTTTGAGAAGGCGTTCCGCAGCAGACTGGGATTTCCCGCCCCCCCTTCTTCGGTGACTCTGCTCGTCACCTATGCCTGTAACTTCGGGTGCGACCACTGCGAATCGATTTCGCATCCCAAGGCTGAGTGGGGGCTTCCGTTCGAGACCGTTGCCCGACTGATCCGGGAGATAAGTGAGATGAGGGTCAAGCTCCTGATTATTTCGGGAGGTGAGCCGTTGGTACGTGATGATCTATTTGATATCATTGATCTCGCCAAGCAGCAGGGATTGAAGGTGCTACTCTGCACCAACGGGAGCCTGGTAGGGCGGCACCGGACACAACTGGCCAGAGGAAAGCTTGACTCTGTGTTCACTAGCGTCGATGGCCTCGAGGAGACCAACGATCGGCTCCGTCGACATCCGGGGGCCTTCAAACAGACGTTTCGGGCCCTCGAGCTGTTCCAGGAGATGGGCGTACGGTCCCGCATGGTCAATACGATGGTCTTCCCGGGCAACCTGCATGAGCTGGAAGAGCTTGGCGACTGGATTATGGCTTCCTCGGCGACAATCTGGCGGATCGCGCTGGCGCTGCCGTCAGGTCGTGCCAAAGGGCAGGATCATTTCTGTCTCACCGACGATCAGATCCGATCGGTCCTGGAGTTCATCCGGAATCGGCGCAGGGTATTTCCTGTCCACCTGAGCGAGGAGGTTGGGTATGTTGGCCCATGGGCACTACAGGTTCGACTCAGGCCGTTCAGTTCCGGCGATGGGCTGAGTCATTTCGCCATCATGCCGACCGGGGACGTGATCGGATGCGGGTGTGCTCACGATGCCACTTACTCAGAAGGTAACGTGATGCGACAGAGCCTGCGCGACATCTGGCAGACCGGCTTTCAGCGATATCGGCAGCCGGTCCTTCCTGAGGCCTGCTATGATTGCCGCCACCTGCACGCCTGCGGAGGTGGAACATTCGGAATGCGGATTGGAGATCGTCATTGTCTGAAACGACTTTGGGAAGAAGGAGGAAACGCATGAGCGTAGTCGTCATAAAAGACCAGAAGCAGCCCTATGCGAAGCCGACGCTCACAAGGCACAAGCTGCTGCGGGATATCACCGTCCGTACCTCAGCAAGCACTAATTAGCAAGGCGGATTCTTCCGGATTTCGTGTGGATGATAACCTCGTGCGAGACAGTTCGATCTCGCAGGCGCTGGAGCACGATTTCGATTTCCTCCTGATCGACGACGAGACGGACCGTATCGTCAGCCTCCTCTTTTGCCAGGATCGAGGCCCATGCATCCCTCGTCAAGCGGGTGTCGGCCTTTCTGCACCTCCCGCTTTGAAAGGGGAGCTGGTAGAGAACCCCACGACGTCCTCGCCTCCATCCACCCCGAGCACGTTCCCCGTTATCCAGTAGGTTTCCGGGCGGCTCAAGACAACGAGGGCTGAGGCAATGTCCTCGGGCGTGGTGAGGCGGCCGGAGGGATTCATCGCCAGTGCGGTCTGGACGATCTCCTGGTTGCCGGGAATCTTCCGGAGCGCCGGGGTATCGGTAACCCCTGCGCGTATCGCGTTCGCCGTGATCCCCAGGGGGGCCAGCTCCATCGCAAGCTGTCGGATGTGCGACTCGAGGGCCGCCTTAGCCGCCGACACGGCCCCATAGCCGGCCCAGACCCGCGTCCCACCTGAGCTGGTCATCGCGTACACTCGCCCGCCGCAGACCATCAACTTTCGCGTCACCAGCTCCTGCACCCAGTAGATGAGGCTGTGAGCCATCACATCCAGAGTCATATCCATCTGGGCCTGAGTGATGGTGTCCTTGGGCGAAGGGGCGAGGAACGGCTTCAGGCTCCCGAAGGCGAGGGAGTGCAGCATGATCTTCACTGAAGAGGTCTCCCCTCGATCGGCCAGGGTCTTCTCCATCTGCTCCAGAACCTCGCGCCGCTTCTCCGGATCTGAGGCGTTCACGTTAAAGAAGACCGCTTCCCGTCCCGCCTGTTTGATCTCGGTCACGATCCGCTCGACATTCGGCATGGTTGCCTTGCGGTCCAGGTGTACGCCGAAAATATGCATCCCTGCTTTCGCCAGCGCAAGGGAGGCGGCCCCGCCAAAGCCGCTGGAGGCTCCCAGGATCAGGGCCCACCCCTGTAGCTCCGGACTCTTCGATTGTGCTGTCATGCACTCCTCCTCATCTGTTTCCTTTTATCTCGGGCATAACGGTTTTCGGAGATCTGTCGAACGATGTTGTCGTTTCACGCCGGGTTTCGAGAAACATGGCGCAATATCTCATCAGCAGATGCAGCTTAGGCTTCTTTTTGCCCTCTGTCAACTATGAGCCGAGCGCATTGTACTAGCAAAGTAATTCTACCAGGGGCTCATAATAGCCATGTGATTACGTCAGCCTATGAATGCCATAGCCCTGACGATGAAAGAGTAACAACGAGTCGCTGTTATTGAACATGTCTTTCGCGGGGAGCTGACGATGGCAGAGACAGCCATGATGCTCGGGGTCTCCGAACGCCAGAGCTTGAGGATCAAGGCCAGGATCCGAAAGGAGGGAGTACGTGGGACTAAGTTCAACAGTCAGCCGGTGAGGCGAACCTTCCCAGGCTCAGGGACCGGATGAATCCCTGCACAGCGTCTTACTCTTGGCGAGCCAGGCTGATTAGAGGGTCGTAAAACAGCGGTGAGCGGGATGCAGTGGGATTTCAGCGATGCCCATCTCTGTTTTGGGGTCAGTTATTTCCTAACGATTCCTTAGACCGGACACGGCGGCTGGACGCACACCGGCGGGACCGGCACCAATCGCGATGACCGAAGTATCCTTGTCGTACCAAGATCGCTCCCGAGAGGATCCGGCGCGCGATCGACTTCCGGCAGGAGCTCGACGGCGAGCACGCTGAGCGGGCTTGATTTCGGCAGACCGAGTGACACCAGCGCGACCTCGATCTCCGCCTGAGACCAGCGCGCGTCGCCTCTCGGCGCAACGGGCCGCGCTCGATCGTGCTTCCGTCGGAGCGGCGCCGGACGCCACGACAACAGAATGTTGCGATGGTCCTCTCCGTCCGCCTGTGTGACCTGCGCGTAGAGGAGAACCCAGATGTTCGTCGCGGGCACGGACGGTAAGAGCGAGCGGCCGTCGTAGACCGGCGCCGCATACGGGGCCGAGGCAATGATGCCGGCAGGTGTGCGGAATGCTTCGCAACTGAGCGGAGGCGCAGGGTGCTGAACGCCGGTGACCCGCAGCGGCGGGCCGAATCGCGCGCGTGCCGTCGACCATCCTTCGCCGTGGCCCAGCCGCAGTTCGTAGACGAAGAAGCCGAGCAGGTCAAGGCTCGTCTGCTCGAGGCCGGGCGGCAGGGGCAGCAGAAAGTGCGTCGGCGAGTTCGTCGGAAGCAGTCGCTGCATCGCCGAGAGCCCGGCGCGATCGTCGGACTGCCCGGGCCTGATGACGCGGATGAACTCCGGAGAGATCGGTAGGGGCGGCTCGGGCGGCGGCGAGACGGGCGCCTCGAGGGTCAGCATCGGATCTGGCGCGTACGCCAGCACGCGTCCGAAGTAAGCGTCGGCCGGATTCTCGGGAGCGGCGTCGAACTCGAGCCAGAGCAGGCGAGTGCGCGTGCCGGTCGTCGAGTAGTCGTCGGCTCGGTCATAGGGCGAGAGCGCGACGCCCGCCGACGCGAGTCGTGGTGTTTGCGTCGGCGGCGCAGCGATCGGGAGATCGATGTCGAGCCCGAGCGGCGGATCCGCATGGTCTGGCGGATGCCGGAAGACGGGCGTCAGCGTATACGAGAGCGACAGCTCCGATGGATGCGCCGGCGGCACCGGCTTCGGATCCAGAACGTCCAGGAACACGAGATAGGTGGTCGCGCGATCGACCGGCGCCCCGGCGATCTCCGGCGCCTGGAAGACCTCTGGATTCACGCTGCGCGGCAGCCTGATGCGGCCGATCACTCCGGCCCCCTCGCGCACGACCTCGACGGCGACGTAGTCGTCGCCATTCCACGTCCAATCACGCTTGAAGCCGACGGTGAGGACGACGACCCACCGATCGGTGAGATCGGCTTCCGACGAGAACGTCACGGCCGATCCGTCCGGCGACAGCACGTGCGCCAGGTCTCGTGAACAGCCGAAGATCACGCGCCGGCCCGGCTCGGCCCAGAGGGCCCGTCCGGAGGTCTCAAGGCCGAGCTCTTCCGAGAGCAGGTGCAATGGGCTCGTGTCCGCTTCAGTCCCGCGTCCGCTCGCCCGCAGACGCGCGAGCAGCGCCTGCGTCTCCTTTTCCTGCGGCCGGAGGAGCACGCACCGGAGCTGCCTCGCCGGGTCATCAGGCATGAAAAACGCCCGCTCGTCGACGCCGGCAGCGAACATCTGGACCGACGTGGCGTCGCCAAACCGCGCAGCCTCTGAACCGAAGTAGTCGAGGCCGGGATCGGATCGGCCGACGGCGCGGACCGTGACGATCACCTCACGCGCGCGCGGCAGCGGGAGCGGTCCAACGGCGGGCGCCGCGACCGTCGTGACGTCCGACACGTCGAGCCAATCGAGCTCCACCACGAGCGGCTCGTCGGGATCGTCGGGAAACGCGCGTGTCGTCGTGTAGATCGTTCGAACCGGCGGCACGCCGGTGCCGTCGTTCGCGGAATCGAAGCGCAGCCCGACGACGGCGATGGAGATTTCAGCGGTGTCGACGTCTGGATCGGGAATCCCGGGCGCATCGCCGGTGCCTTCGTTCTTGATCCGCTGGGCGTCAGCGAGCAGCCGAGTCTCTGCGTTCGGCGCGCCCGTGAAGACGGCCGTGGGATAGCCGATCGTCGGACGCGTGATCGTCAACTCGTCGGGCGGATCGAGCGGATCCGGCACGGCAGGGACGCCCTCGACGCGAGGGAGGCCGGGCGGCACGAACCGGCGAAACGGGCGGGTGGCGATCGGCGCCGGCGCCGGGTTGATGGACACCGCATTGGGCGGCGGTCCGCCGCTCGCGAGATCGGCGAAGCGGACGCGGAACTGATAGGTACGGCCATATCGGAGCTCCACCGCCCTGTCGTCAACGGGGGTGTACTGCCCGAGCGTCCCCGCGTATCCCGAGAGCTTCAGGTCAACAGTATCCTCGGTCACGAGTGATCGTCCCTGCCACTGCGTGAAGTAGGCCGGCGTCCAGTAGTCGCCATCTTCCTGGTTCTCAAGCTGGAGCGGCGCCACTTCGACGTTCAGCTCGCCGGTAAAGTGGCCGATGTCTTCGCCGCCTACGGCGAGGTCTGCCTCCGCTTTCATGAGAGAGTGAAAGTCGACGTCCCCTTCTTCGCGCACATCGATGCGGAAGCCGCGCACGACCATCGGGCTCTGACGCGTTTCGGTTGCGGGGTCGGCAATCTGACGATTCATCCAGACGAGTAATTGCTCATCGTCCCAGCCGAGCTGGATGCCGGTGTCGCGTACGGGCGACGGCGCCGGACCCTGCGCGGTCTGGTTCGATTCGAGCCCGATTGGCATCCCGGTCGTCTGCTGCGTGGCGTGAACGATCTTCGCAAACCCGTCGTCATAGCCGGCCGTCTCTCCGAAGATCTCGTCGTAGTTGCCGGGCGGCGGCGTGGCGGTCACCGGGAAGAGTACCGGCGCGAACAGCGTCCGGTTCACGGACAGCGCCGGAATTCGGGCGGCGTAGGTGGCAATGAGGTCCGGCTGCGCGGTCGCGTGTTCGGCGTACGCGCTGGTGGCACGGAGGGCGAGAAACAGCCAGCCGCCGTTCGCGAAGAAGTTCGCATCGGGTGTCACGTTTGCCCGAAACAGCAGTCCCATCTGCTCGGCGAGCAGAGGCTGCCGCAGACACTGCGAGATCGCGCGACCCCAGATCGTCTTGTTTGACGGCGGCGGGCCGGGCGGCTTGCCGAGCTGACACGCCCGCCGCATGGCGCACGCGTACTCGTCGCCCAGCACGGCGAACGGCGTCCGCGGACCTGCGAAGGCGAAGGCGTTAATGTAACTGGGCGTCAGCAGCTTCTTGATCTGTCGCCCCGCACGTCGCGGGTTCTTCGTGGCCGTCTCCAGGGCGGGATCGATCACGAACTGCGATTCGACGAGCTCGAACAAGGGCCGGCGATCGGCCGGTGACGCAACCCCGAGATCTCGGACCGCGGTCACGTCGGCCGGATCGGGCAGTTTGGTCAGCGAGGGAATCAACCGTGCCTCGAGTTGAATCTCGCCGTCGGCGAATGCCGGCGCATCCTCCACACCGGGAACGCCCGTGATCAGCGGATCCATCGGTGTGCCACGTGGCAGCACGACCGCACGCAACGACAGCACGCCGTCCGTCCACGCCTGCGGAAACGGCAGCAGTGTCAATCGCTCAGGAGCGACGTACGCCACGCCTTGCCCTCCTTTCCGAATCGCCTCGTCAAATCGACAGCTCTTCGCGGTACTCGATATCGTACTCAACGCTGATGGTCAGGAACCAGCAGATCTCAACCTCGGCCGCAAACTTCGCCTGGCCGATCGCTTCGACCTTGTCGACCGGCAGCGGGATCCGCGCGATAGCAGCCATCAGCTCGAGCTTGATCGTGACTTTCGCGATAAAGACGTCGGCCTTCCCGATCACCTGCACGAGGAGGCCGATCTGCCACTTGCCGCCCTCGACGACGATGACCTCGATGCCGTAGTTGAACTCGGCCGAGACGCCGATTGGTCCGAGCTTGGCCTCGACCGCCGCGCCCCATATGACGCGGATCTTGAATTCCTGTCCGGTGAGCTCTGTACCCTTCAGGCCGATGCCCACCTTGCCGTTCGCGAAGATCGGCGGCAGCACGACGACCTTCAAGCCGAGATCGACCTTGAAGAAGCCGAACCAATGGTCCTTCTCGCTCCAGCCGAAGCCGGTCTGCAGCTTTCCCTTGATCTTCATCGCCCCGAAATCGATGTAGTCATTGCCGGGGCCTTCGATCGGGTACTGGGCTGTCGCCTGGAACTTGAATGAACCCTGAACGGCCAGGACTTCGAAGATGTTGTCGATGCCGAGCAGCTTGCTGAGAAACTGGAGGATGTCGACAACCGGATCGAGGAAGGGCGCGTAGATCGGCTCCGGATTGAGCAGCTTCGCAGTCTGGCCCGCGTCGATCCGGTAGTTGTGCTTAACGCCCATCAAGTCCTCGAACGGCCCGAGGTCGAGCGATGTCGTCACGGCGTCTACTGCGACGTCCCAAGCCTTCGGCAGACCTGGGTCGAGCGTGTAGCGAACTGCCCCCGCGTAGCGCGTGCGGATGGCGAGGGCGGCGCCGTCGATGATCTCTCGGACGCCGCCCGCGATGTTGTCGAAGCCCGCGGTCGTTGCCGGTCCCAAGCGGTAGCGGCCGCCCACCATCTGCAGCTCGTTCGTCACCTGCCCCACGAAGCAACTCGAGCGCTTGGGGAACAGACCGGCGGAGGTCGAGCGGGCGTAGGCGTCGGCCAGCAGCGATCGCTCTGTTGTGGTAATCGACTTAGTCCCTTGCTCGATGCGCGGACGGGGCAGCAGGAACTGATGGCCGTCTGAGGTCTGCAGCAGACCAAACTCGAGATCGGGCGCGGACTCGCGGAGCAGATCACGCGGATCCGCCACGCGGTGGAACGACGAGGCCGCCGCCAGGTTCGACGCGAGACCGTTGCGGATCAGTGGCGTGCCCGAGATCGGGTCAACCGGCTCGAATTCGTCAGCGGTCGTCAATCGCCGCGCCACCGACCACGACGCACCGTCTTCGGGCAGCGCCAGCGATCCTCGCGCCGCCGCGGCGAACTCTGGCACGCCGCCGGCCACGGGATGCGACGCGTCGACGTCCACGCGCACGACATGCATGAGCTGCCCGGAGTCGGCGATGTCGATTTCGCAGTTGACGGAGCCGCCCATAGGTCCTTCGTCAGCCATGATCGCCGCCAGGTGCTGCGGCGCCAGCGGGTGACCCTTCGGCTCTCGCTGGACGAACCCCACCTGATCGATGCTCGGCACGAGGTCCGTCCCCTGGATTTGCCCGGTGACGACGCCCGCGATCTTCATGTCCGCGTCGAAGCGAACCTCGAGCAGCTCGATCTTCTCCGTGCCGATCACCCGCTCGACGACGCGGCCCGTTTCACGAATCCGGCGCACGTTGAACGCGCCGCCGACGACGCCCGGATGCGTTTGAATCTCGGCCCATCCCGGCGGGAGCGGCACCGGGGACTTGGGATTGTTAGGTGGATACCCATAGATTCCCGGTCCGGTGGCGACCCACCCGCTGTCCGAGCGAATGACGAGGGCTTCTTTCCGGCGCTCCAGCGTGATCGTGCGGACGACGGGGACGGCCCACGGATACAAGACACTCGCGACCTGCACGACTTCGTACGCCGTGCGCGCCACAAACACGTCGAAGCGGACCTGGCTGATCTCGGCAACGGCATTGGGATTCAGCCACTTACTGAATGCGCTCGCGCCGTAGCCCGCGAAATCCACACGCACGATCGGGACACGTTCGTTCGTGCCGCCCGGGCCCATCTCCTTGTTGAAGAACGACTCGACGCCCTCGTTCGCG
>DATMXF010000116.1:0-5264 GCA_035561835.1 Patescibacteria group bacterium | reverse complement strand
AAGCTGCAATCATTTAAGGAGGCTCTGGCCTCCGAGGTGGAGGAAAAAGATCGCACGCTCCAAAAGCGCCTTTCCTGAGCTTCCCTTACCACAGACTCATTGTGCCGGGGAATCGTTCGCGGATTGGGCGTATCCGACAACCCGACGGCAGGTGTCGCTGTTATTTCTCCTCTTCCTGTGTTGTATCACCGCCTTTCATCTCTGGTTCATCAGCTCAGGCCGACTGAATCTGGCACCCGATGAAGCGCACTACTGGATCTGGTCAAAGCGACTGGACTGGAGTTATTACAGCAAAGGGCCGGTAGTGGCCTACCTCATCGCCCTATCCACACGGATGGGGGGCGATACTGAATTCTTCGTGCGGCTCCCGGCGGTCCTTCTGGCGACCGGAACTGTCTTGATCACGTTCCTGTTGGCAGGTCGGCTCTGTCGCTCCAGTTGGGCAGGCTTGGAAGCGGTGCTGCTCCTCGCCGCCATGCCACTCGCCGAAGCGGGTTCGATTTTGATGACGATCGACGCACCGCTGGTCTTTTTCTGGTCTCTTACGCTGTTGCTGATCTATCGCGCGCTTACGGCGGACGGTAGCGGCTGGTGGCTGCTCGCGGGCGTCGGCCTCGGGCTTGGGTTGCTCAGTAAATATACCATGGCAGTCATCGTACCGCAGACGTTCCTCTACCTGACATTGTCTCGAACTCATCGGTTCTGGTTGCAACGGCCGGGTCCCTATCTTGCACTCGGGGTTGGACTCCTCCTCTTTACCCCTGTCATCTATTGGAATGTCACGCACAGCATGGTCTCATTTCGTCACCTCCTGGAACAGCTTGGAGGAGGAAAAGATACGGTGATGCCGCTGAAGAGTCTGGGAGAATTTGTGGCATCTCAGGTGGGTGTGGTCACCCCCGTCCTGTTCCTTGTAGTCATGATCGGTCTCTGGGAGATCGGACGGGACGGATTCACCGGACCAGGTGATCAGGCGGCGCTGTTCCTCTTTTGCGCTGCGGTACCCCTGCTGGCCGTATGCCTTATCACCAGCCTGTGGACAAAGGTTCAGGGGAACTGGGCCGCACCGGCCTATATCGCTGCCGTCGTAGCCGTTGCTAAGTGGCGGCTGGGCTCATCTGCTCATAGCGTCTCTACCTGGCGATGGACACGCAGTCGCGCGCTGTTCGTCGGCGCGTTAGCGACCGGGTTCCTTGTCAGCGCCATCGGCCACTTTCCGCATGCGCTGGCCTCGGTTGGCCTGCCGCTTCCTGCTAAGCTCGATCTGACCAAACGCCTCAGAGGATGGACAGAGCTCGGAACGCAGGTCAGCGCCATCTATCAAGAGATGAGTCGAAGCAAACCGACATTCGTCTTCAGCGATCGGTATCAGATTGCCAGTGAGATGATGTTCTATGTGCCGGCCCACCCGAATACCTACAACATCCAGCTCGGGCGGCGAATGAATCAGTTTGATCTATGGGGAGGAACCGAGGAGATTCGAGGTTGGGACGCCATCTTTGTAGCGGATCGACCGGACCTGCCCGATGCGGTTCTCCGCTCATTTGATGAGGTACAACCAGAGCGGCTAACGTACCCATCGAGTGACGGACAGTCGCACAGCCTTCAGTCGTGGTCGATCTTTCGCTGCTATGGTTTCCGGGGATTCCCTCCGGCTCAGCAGCTCGGGTATTAGATGAGGGACGCCTCACCGCCATACGCGTTGAGCAACGATCTTCAGCGAGCGCCATGGCTGTCTATCGTCATCCCCTTTTGTAACGAGGAAGACAACGTCCGTCCCCTCCATGAACAGATCGTTGTCGCGTTAGACGGTCTTGGACAGTTGTATGAGGTGGTCGCCGTCGATGATGGCAGCACCGATCGGACACTTGCCGTCCTTGAGACAATCGTGAAGGACGACGTACGATGGAAGGTGATCGCGCTCAGACGAAACTTCGGTCAGACCGCCGCTATGTCCGCCGGCTTTGACCATGCCACAGGCGACGTGATCGTGACTCTCGACGGAGATCTTCAGAACGATCCGGCCGATATCCCGAGGCTGTTGGAGTTCATTAACGACTACGACGTGGTCAGCGGTTGGAGAGCCGATCGCAAGGATCCCTTCCTTTCAAGGCGGCTCCCCTCTATGCTGGCGAACTGGCTTATCTCCGTCACAACCGGCGTACGGCTTCATGACTACGGATGCACCCTGAAGGCGTACCGACGGGTGGTCGTAGAGAATCTCAGGCTCTACGGTGAACTACATCGGTTTATCCCCGCTATTGCCAGTTGGATGGGCATCGCCATCGCCGAGGTGAAGACACACCACCATCCCAGACGGTACGGACGCTCGAAATACTCCATCGTTCGAACGGTGCGGGTTCTGCTGGACCTGATCGCCGTGAAATTCCTGCTCCGATTCAGCACCTCTCCGATTCAGATCTTCGGCGGATTGGGGCTCGCCGTCGGCACCACCGGCGGAGGGTTGCTCCTGTATCTGGCCGGCCTCAAACTGCTCATGGACCAGTCGATTGGCGGGCGGCCGCTCTTACTGCTCGCGATCCTCCTGCTGATTCTTGGAGTACAACTGGTAGGCATGGGACTGCTGGGCGAAATGGTGGCACGGGTCTACCATGAAACGCAGCGTAAACCGATCTACATGGTTCAGCGGATCATCCATGGGGTCAAGACTGAAGGAGGCGATAGTGAGCACGGCCACTAGGTCCGCGGCCAAGGCTTGGCAGTTCGGGCTGAAGCTCGCCGTAAGTGTCGGGCTGCTGGCTCTGCTCGTAACCAGAACCGATCTACAAGCCATCGGTACCCTCTTCCGCTCCTTACACATCCCGATCTTTTTCGGATCTATCCTCCTCTATCTGGTGACTCAACTGCTCAGTACCTTGCGCTGGAGGTGTCTGCTGCAGGCCGAGAAGATCCACCTCCCCTTCTGGCGTCTCATCCTGCTGTATTACGAGGGGATGTTCTTCAACCTGATGCTGCCCACCGCGATCGGCGGCGATCTGGTTCGGGGCTATCAGGTCTCGCGACTGACGGACCGACGTGAGGCATCGTTGGCCTCCATCCTCGTGGAACGGCTCTCCGGCTTTGCCGCGCTCGCCATCATCGCCTGTATCGCCATCATCCCAGCATATGCGCACGTGAGCGACCCGCTCATCGTCTGGTCGACAGCCGCCTCGGCGGCAGGGATGGTCGCGCTCGTCGCCTCATTGCTGAGCGATCGACTTCAAGCGTTGTTCTTCAGGCTGCTTCATGGCATGGGTCTTGGGAGATTTCACGATACCATCCATCGGCTGTACGAAGCAGTCCAACGGTACTGGACCCACCGGAGCACCCTTGTGCTGGCGTTGGGGCTCTCATTGATCTTGCAGTCGCTGGTGATCACAATCTTTTACCTGATCTCGCTGGCGCTCAACCTGTCCGTCCCTTTCCGCTATTTTTTTCTGTTCGTCCCGTTGATGAGCGTAGTGTCGATGCTGCCGATCTCGATTGCGGGTTTGGGGCTCAGGGAAGGGAGCGCCGTATATCTTTTCACGAAGGTCGGCATGGATACCGCCGGCGCGCTCAGTCTGTCGTTGCTATGGTTTGCCGTGACGGCCCTCTGCAGCAGTTTGGGGGGGATCGTATTTCTGGCCGGTCACTCACGACACCGTACGCAGCCGTAAATGGGGAATCCTGGGTCTGTTTGGTCTATCTGGTCCGTTTGGTCTAGACCAAACGACGAAACAGACCGAACAGACGAGATAGACCAGATAGACGCAATAGACACTTTCTGAGGAGGCAATGTCTATTTCGCTATGGTTGGAGAGACTGCGCGAGTGGGATGAAGCCGGATTCTATCTGATCAGTCGAACTCTGCGGAACCCCTTCTTTGATTTCATCATGCCCTTCGTCAGCAACAAATGGAACTTCGCTATCCCGGTAGCCGTCCTGCTTGGGTACATAGTGCTCTTCCGTCCGAAGCGAGATCGGATCATCGCCCTGTCCGCCATTGCGGTGATTCTGCTGACCGATGAAACGAGCCAATTCCTGAAGGATCTGTTCGAACGGACCAGGCCATTTCATCCCCTCAGGGATACCACTCGTCCTGTCTCGTTTTCTTTTCCCTCAAACCATGCCAGCAACATGTTTGCCTTGGCTGTGTTTCTCTCCTATAATTATTCACGATCAGGGTGGCTGTGTTTCCCCGCAGCGGCTCTCGTCGGATATTCCAGAATCTATGTCGGCTCACATTATCCGTTTGATGTGCTGGGCGGCGCGCTCTGGGGAATCCTCGTCGGACTTCTTGGCGCCGTGGCGGTCTGGCGCCTTATGCGGATGGTGGGAGTCCGGCACACGAGTCCGGCAGGAGACGAGAAGGACCGCCCTGCCGGCGAGTCGGAAACCTTCCAGTAGCGCCTTAAGGAGATCACTCATGGGTGACCAACAGATTCGACTGACGTCCTTGTCGCATGGAGCCGGCTGAGCGTGCAAAATCAGCCCTGCTGATCTGGCCCAGGTGCTGGGCCGGCTTCCACAATTTGACGACCCTCGCATCCTTGTGGGGGCGGAGACCTCCGATGACGCCGCCGTTTACCAACTGGACAGTGGGCAGGCGATCGTCCAGACCGTAGATTACATCACGCCGGTGGTAGACGATCCGTATAGCTGTGGCCTGATCGCCGCCGCCAACTCCCTGAGCGACATCTACGCGATGGGCGCCACGCCGCTGTTCGCTCTCAACATCGTCGGTTTTCCAATCGGATCGCTCTCGCTGAGTATCCTTGGGGAGATCCTTCGCGGCGGCGCCGATAAAGTTCGCGAGGCGGGCGCCTCAATTATCGGAGGGCACAGTATCGACGATCCGGAACCAAAGTATGGCCTCGTCGTCACCGGACTGATCGACCCTGCGAAGATCTTCAAAAACTCGACCGCCCTCATCGGAGATGATCTCGTGTTGACCAAACCTCTCGGCATCGGGATTATCACCACAGCTATCAAACGCAGCAAGGCCGCTCAACCAACAATCGATGCCGCCATCGATCTGATGGCTAGACTGAATAAAGGTGCATCGGAGGCCATGGTAGCGATCGGCGCGCACGCCTGTACGGATGTCACTGGGTTTGGACTTCTGGGTCACCTGCACGAGATGACTGTGGGGAGCAAGGCGGGAGCGCGGGTGTCGCTCTCAAAGATCCCCATTCTCCCTGACGCCTGGGATTTGATCCGCGAGGGGATCTGTCCAGGCGGAACAAAACGTAACTATGAATCGCTGGACGGAGCCATCGTCT
>DATMXF010000115.1:0-7742 GCA_035561835.1 Patescibacteria group bacterium | reverse complement strand
ATCTACGACTGCCTACCGTATACTGTACAGCAGCCAACCGACGCTTGCGGGAAGCGCGTGGGAGGTGTCAGATCGGTCGGTGGAGGCATTTCGATATTGCGGATTGTTGACGGATCGGGATACCGGGCGACCCTTGACCGTAATAGCAGCGTCGATTGTTGAGCGTTGGGGTGGGGCAAGTTTCAGCTCTCGGTGAGGTCGAGGATCTCCCCGATCGCCTCGACCACTTTTGCTATAAGGGCGTTGGAGAGGCGAGCTATCGGACCCTGGACGAGGCGCCGATTATCAATGGCCCGGAGCTGGTCAATCAGCAAGTCGGAGTTGCGGCGCATCCGGCCGGAGGCAGGGACGCGAATCCGGAGCGGCTCAGCGTCATCAATCACATTGGTGGTCAGCGGAATGATGACTGTTGACGGATGGGTCGCATCGAGCAGGGCCTGCGATTGGATAATCAGGACAGGGCGCGTCTTGCCGGGCTCGGTACCGCGTCGAGGGTCTAAATCCGCCAGCCAGATTTCGCCTCGATTAGGCATCCGGGTCTCGCTCAACGGCGGCAAACTCGGCGTTGACCCGCATACTCTCCTTTCGGACCTTCTGCGAGACCTCAGCCAGTCGCTTAGCGCGCAGCCGCATGTGGGTCTCGCGATTCATCTGCTCAATAGCGCGCCGGATGTACTTGGCCCTGGACACCTTAAGGGCTTCGGCGCACTGGCTGCTGGCCTCCAGCAGGTCATCGGGCAGTTTGAGAGAAATCGCTCCCATAGGTTACCTCCAAGATATATTATTATGATATGCAATACAGATATTCTATATGGGTCTACAGCGCAAGTCTTTTCTTCCTGCATGGCGCTCCACACTGTTAAGGCAAGAATAACAGAAGGACCATTCTCTCTCAATCACCATCGGTTCGCTGAACGGTGGTCTTGGCTACCGTTCCCTCCTTGCGGTTTGATAGCTACACCATGCGCCAGGATATACGCGGCAAAACTGGTGACTTCGGGTTGGTGCAGCGAGCGGAGAAGAAATGAAATGCGAACTAAAGCCGGTGATGGCTACGCGATCCTCCTGTGCGTCATCAAGGCATGGTGTGTGAGCCAGTCGGGATTCGATGGCCTCCAAGAGAATATTTCGGTGATACGCCGAGAGCCTTCTCGGATCCCTGATGACATCCACGGGCAAAGCGGATGATGTGGAATTGGGGTCAGGTCTTCCACTCATACATGATTGCTCTGTAAAACCCGACCGCGAGTAGGTTTTCCGGATGACGGGAACAGAGATGGCTGCCTCTTCCCCTTTTTCAGATCGGCCTCGCGGGGGATCATGGAAGGAGCAGAGCAAATGTATACTAATCGTCAATGTGATGGACAATTAGCATAAGTCAACTAATATTGTTACTGTGCGATGAGAGCGTGGCAGTATCATTGAGCTATTATACAAAACAGATACATATTGACAGTGCACAATGAGATCTGTAACGTTGTAGTTGAGTATGATAACGTTCGGCAATTGAGCGAGACAATGTGAGGCTCTATGTTCAGGCGATTTACGATCACAAGCGCCTTGGTCTTGTTGTTGATCGTGGTCGGCCTGGTCCCCCTGGCTGTCTTTGGTCTCTCTGTCATTCAGGTGATGTCGAATGACCTCGTTCGGAGGACCGTAGAGGAGCTGAAGCAGAGCGTTCTGCACGATGGCCACCAGATTCAGCACCGCATCGACATAGCTCACGGTGACATCCCCGTCCTGAGTCACGTGGCTGCCATGCGGGAACTGATCGAAGCCCGAGCCCGTCGCGACCCGGCCCGGATCGAGCAATGGCGAAAGGCGCTGGAGCGGGTCTTCCTCGCATTCTCGACGAACCGGAAGGTCTACAACCAGATCCGCTATCTGGACGAAGAAGGCAATGAGTTGGTTCGGGTTGACTCCGATGGTCTGAAGCCGCCGCGGATCGTTCTCCGGGGCCAGCTTCAGAATAAACGACAGCGGTACTATTTTCCGGAGACCATGAAGCTTGGACCAGGGGAAATCTTTGTCTCCCCACTGAACTTAAACCGGGAGGGTGATCAGATCGAAGTCCCATACCGCCCCACCATCTGCTACGCCACCCCCCTCTTCGATGATGCGGGGCATCGGCGCGGGATCGTGATCATCAACGTAAATGCGGGCACTCTCCTCGATATGCTACATCATGAGGGCAAAGCCGCCGGGAAGATCGTGTATGCTGTCGACCAGGATGGGTTTTACCTCCTCCACCCCGATCCGACGAAGCAGTGGGGTGGTCCCCGTGACCTGAATACGGGGCAGCGCCTCCAGCAGGACTTCCCCGCCCTTGCCACCCAGATCCTCTCTCGACAAGCTTTCTCGACAGTGATGGGGGAGCAGGTCATCACCTCTCAGCCGATCACCCTCAGCGCAAGCAGTCCGGCCCGCTCCCTTGTCGTCGTCGAAAGTATGCCCACCAGCGTTGCCCTCGCGCCTGTCGCAGCCCTCCGCTGGTATCTACTGATCCTGCTCGGTGGGGTGGGCGCCGGTGCAGTGGTAGGCGCCGTCGTGATCGGGAGAAAATTCGCTCGTCCCATTATGACCCTGGCACAGGCTACCCAGCAGATCCAGCAGGGCAATCTGGAAGTCAGGGTTGAAGCCGACGGCTTCCGCGAGATTGTCGTACTGGGTGATACGTTCAATGCGATGACGCAGGGCTTGGCCGACTCCCACGGCCAGATCGAGCGGCAACTGGCGGAGCTGACCGCCCGCCAGCGGGTGACCGACAGCATCCTCCGCGTTCCCGATCTGACCGAGCGGATGAATATCGCCTTGCAGCAGATCCTCATCCTACTCGGATCAACCGTCAAGGGGGCGCTCTACCTGGTCGAGCGCGGAAGGCTGGTGCTCAAGATCCAGGAGGGCTTCTCACCGACTTTCCTGGCCCTGAGTCGGGACGTGCCGCTGGACGTCTGTCCGTGGGTGGGGACGCCTACCGAGACGTGCGCTCCATGGGAAGGGTCCGATCCCATTACGGAGGCGCTGCGACGCGAGGGGGTGATGGCCTGGATCAGCATGCCTCTCATGGTGGAAGAGAAGCTGGAGGGCGTCCTGCTCCTGGCGAACAGTCGGGCAACGTTCATGGAAGAGGACACTTCGCGCACCCTGAAGGCGATGGTTGACCAGGTGGCGGTAGCGCTCCACAATGCCAGGCTGTATACCGAGAGCCGGGAGCGGTTGAAGCGGTTGATTACGCTTCGGGAGATCGACCAGGCCATTGCCGCCCAGCTTCCGCTGGAACAGGTGATCAGCGTGGTGCTGGAGCGGGTCCATGTGCACTTGCAGACCGATGCGATCGGACTGAGCCTGATCGACTGGGAGAAGAAGCGGACGCTTCTCGCCTATCTTCGCCTGCCGGGAGGGGCAAATATCCGAACCGATGCCTTTACGCTGAGCGAGAGCCTGCTGGAGGTTCTCGGCGTGCGCCTAGAGCCGGTCATTATTTACGACCTGTTGGACGATCCCCGGATCATCAATCATCGGCAGATTATCCGTCAGTACGGCCTGAAATCGTATCTGGGCGTGCCCCTCGTCGTGCAAGGCCGGGCCATCGGCGTACTGCACTTGTGCACTACGACCCCTCACAGCTTCGAAGCCGACGAGATCGATTTCTTTATGACCCTCGCCGGTCAGGCGGCCATCTCCATTCAGAATGCCCGCATGTTTGAGATGGCGCTGCAACGGGGCGAGGCGCTGGCTGTCTTAACCCGCAGTACTGCTACCCTCGCCCGATCCGGCCCGGAGCCGGAGGCGATCGCGACCATGTTGGAGGGTGTCAACCTGGCGACGGGCGCCAGCCGGAGCGTCTGGCTGGCGTATGACGAGGCCGCGCGGCGCCTCCACATGGGGCGATGGGTCGGTTTTCCCGCGGAGGCGCTGAGCCATGCTGCGCAGGCGCTCACGATGTCTCTCGCGGACCCGTGGATACCGGCGAAGGCCGCTGTTGAAGGCCGATCGTTTTACCTCGAGCAGACGGTCGGCAGCCCGTTCTGGCCGGTGTTCGATCCGAACGTACGTTCCGCGTACTGTGCGCCACTGATGTACAGTGACCAGCTATACGGTGTCCTGGTGCTCCTCTCGGACGAAGAGGGTGGCTTTGGATCGGAGGCGTTGTCGTTGGCCGACACCTTTGCCCTGTATACCGGCGCTGCCCTGGCCAATAGTCAGCTCTATAGGGAGCTCCGGCAGGCCGCCCGTCAGCTCGAGGCCAAGGTTGAGGACCGGACCCGCGCCCTTCAGGCCACAAATGTGCAACTCAAGAAGGCGACGCGCCAGGCTGAGGAGGCCTCCAGACACAAGTCCGCGTTCCTGGCCAATATGTCGCATGAGCTGCGGACCCCGCTCAACTCCATCCTCGGTTTCGCCGAGCTGCTTCAGGACCAGTCCTTCGGCCCGCTGAGCGACAAACAGAGCCGCTATGTGAGCCATATCCGCAGCAGCGGCACGCATCTCCTGACGCTGATCAACGATCTCCTCGATCTCTCCAAGGTGGAGGCGGGGAAACTCGAACTGCGCCCGGAGACCTTCGTCCTCCACGAAGCGCTCACGGCGGCTCTGAGCGAGGTCCAGACTCAGGCCGACACGAAAGGCCTTGAGCTTGAGCTTCATGTGGACGAGAGCCTTTCGACGCTCACCGCCGATCCCGTCCGCTTCACACAGATCCTGTTGAACCTCCTCTCCAATGCCGTCAAGGTCACTCCTGAAGGCGGCCGAATTACGGTCGCCGCGCGCAGAATGCGGTGTGCGGAGCGCGGGCTACCGTGCGCGGCGTCCCATGCCTCAGACATCGCCGAGGGGGTCGAGATCGCCGTGCAGGATACGGGGATCGGGATCGCGGCGGAGGACCTGCCCAAGCTCTTTCAGCCCTTTACCCAACTGGAACCCGCCCTCGCCAAGCAGCGTCAGGGGACCGGACTCGGCCTCGCGCTCACCAAGCAGCTTGTCGAGCTACACGGCGGCAGGGTCTGGGTCGCCTCCGAGGGCGCAGGCCGCGGGAGCACCTTCACGATCTGTCTCCCGCTCTGTTGCCCCTCGAAAGAAAGCTAGATTGCGCAGTCAGACGACGTTGGCTTCCCGCCTTCATGGTTCAGCGGCAAAGTAGATTCCGGGGCACTCCCGCATTCACAACGCCTCCTGGATCGGGTCCTGCGTCACCTCGAAAAAGGTACGGCGCGAACGCCCGGCAATTCGATCAATCTCAGTCCGAAGCTGCGGCCGCAGCCGTAGTGCCTTCGTTGACGTTATCATAGGCAGACCTCCGTGTTGGGTTGTGCACGACAGTGCGCCACATCGTATTTGTCATGTGAATAGATCTCCTCAAGAGATCACTATCCCGTGATATAGTAAGAGCAGGTATAGGCTGGGAGGTATATGGATGGATTTACGACGGCGAAAGCGCGACCATAGCATGCGATGGCAGATAGCGACCGCGGCACTGCTCACTATCCTGTCTCTCAGTGCGATCGCATGGGGAGCGCCACCGGCGCGCGAGGAGGATCTGCCGAACCTTCCACAACTGGCGATCTTCCAACCCGGCGAACCAAGCCTCCTCTACGATGATGAAGAAAGGGTACTCGGCTCGATTGTTCCGGAATACCGGATCTTTGTCCCGCTCTCCCGAATTCCTTTGAAGTTGCGACAGGCGATCATCGCCGCCGAGGACGCCCGCTTTTATGAGCATGGGGCGCTTGATCTGCAAGGGATTGCCAGGGCGGCCGTAAGAAATCTGATGTCCGCGTCCGTGAAGGAAGGGGGCAGTACCATCACGCAGCAACTCGCCAAGACCCTGTTTTTGAGCCATGAGCGGACCATCGGACGCAAGGTTAAGGAGTTACAGCTTGCCAGCGAGCTCGAACAACGCTACACGAAAGATCAGATCCTGGAGATGTACCTGAATGCCATCTATTTCGGTCATGGGGCATACGGGGTCGAGGCGGCTACGCGGATCTATTTCAGCAAGAGCGTGACGGGGCTCACCCTGTCAGAGGCAGCGCTGCTCGCGGGACTCGTCAGGGCGCCCGGCAGGTATTCGCCGCTGATCGATGCCAAGCGCGCGAAGGCGCGTCGACAGTACGTGTTGGACCGGATGGTGGCAACGGGTGTGCTCAAGCAGGCGCAGGCCCGCCGAGCGAACCTTGCGCCCGTATCGGTCAATCCGATGTTTCGATCGAAGGGCATGGCGCCGTGGTTCATCGATTATGTTCGCGCACAACTTGATGAGCGCTTGGGGTCGATCGTTGTGCGGCAGGGCGGACTGAAGATTTATACGACCTTGAATAGCGGTATGCAGCGGGCAGCCGTGAAGGCGATCAACCGGGGCATTGGAGCAATCACGCAACGGCACAAAGAACAGGCGGGCGGCACAACGGCGACGCCGCAGGGGGCGCTGGTGGCCCTCGATGCCAGGACCGGCGAGATCAAGGCGTTGGTGGGCGGTTCTGATTACGGCCACAGTCAGTTTAACCGGGTGGTGCAGGCGAGGCGGCAGCCAGGCTCAGCCTTTAAGCCGTTTGTCTATGCGGCGGCGTTTGAGCGAGGACTGACGGCCGCGACCATTTCCGACGATGCCCCCATCAGCTTTGAGATCGGTGCGGGGAGGCGAAGTGAAACGTGGGCCCCTGAGAATGTGGACCGTAAGTATCGCGGGCCGGTGACGCTTCGTCAGGCGCTTGAAGAGTCGATCAATGTCCCCACGGTCCGCGTGATCGCCGCGATCGGGGTTGATCCGGTCATCGACCTTGCGAGGCGGCTCGGGATGACCTCGGAGCTGAGACGGGAGTACGCGATGGCCTTAGGCGTTTCGGAGGTGAGCCTCTTGGAACTGACGTCAGCCTATCAGGTGTTCGCCAATCGGGGGACCTTGGCGCCGCCTTTTGCCATCCGGCGCGTGGTGGGTCCTGGTGAGATCGTCATCGAAGAGCAGTTTCCCCAGCCGCAACAGGTCGTAAGCGAGGAGGTCGCGTTTATCCTGACCTCGGTTCTCGAGGGTGTAGTCGAACGCGGGACAGGTAAGGCCGCCCGGCGAATCGGGCGTCCGGTCGCCGCGAAGACCGGGACCACTCAGGCCGCGGAAGATCTCTGGTTTATCGGGTATACCCCAAGCGTTGTAGCCGGGGTCTGGCTGGGTTACGATCAACGTCGCTCAATCGGCTCTCACGAGACGGCCGGAAAGGTGGCCGCGCCCATCTGGGTCGATTTCATAAAGCAAAGCCTTGGCGACAGCCCCGTCGAACCCTTTCTCCCGCCTGAAGGGATCGTTCAGGTGCTGATCAATCGAAAGACAGGCCAGCCGACCTCTTCGGCCGATCCCGACGCCTTTGAGGAGTACTTCATTCGAGGGCAGGAAGATCTGCCGCCTTCAGCGCTGGCACTACCAATGACCAACGGCTCTTCGCCAAGACTGAGCGATAACGCAGTCCTTCCGCCTCTCCCCGGCCAGTGACCTGTGCCCAGCATCCTCGCACTATCGCCGGTCCCGTAGATTTTGGTTGCGCAGCGATTCCGTGTTTCGCTATAGTAGGCGGGTTATCCCACTGCTTTATCGCATGGCCCCATCGTCTAGTGGCCTAGGACGCGGCCCTCTCAAGGCTGAAACACGGGTTCGAAGCCCGTTGGGGCCACCAATGATGTCAGGTGGTTACGAAGCCTGCCTATTTCTGAAGAAGCCTCCGGTGTCCACAACATGACTACCCCGACGCAGCGGA
>DATMXF010000114.1:0-5559 GCA_035561835.1 Patescibacteria group bacterium | reverse complement strand
CACGGGGACGGCGTCGGCGCCTGGACGAGTTGACTCACCACCCAGTTCCACGATATCGGCCCCCTCCTTCACCATCCGCATGGCCTGATCGGTAGCTACCCCAGAATCCAGGAAGCGACCGCCATCGGAAAAAGAATCCGGGGTGATGTTCAACACCCCGACGATCCAGGTCTTTTGCCGGATATCCAGCAGGTGGTCCCTGCAGCGGAAGCTGGTGGGTGTGCCATCACTCACAGCCGAATTCATCTGTATCCGTTGAGTCAACTTGGTCTCTTTGGTCTATCTGGTCTGTTTGGTCGATTGAGTCATTGAGTCTCTTGAATCTGTGGTTCGAACTAACAGCCGGTACAGAAGGTGGGTGAGGCTGCAGGGAAACGTATCTCAGGCGTTCTCGCCTTACGGCCCCGGTCAAGGGGCAGAAAACTACGTCCTAGACGCGGGCCTGAGCCGGGGCGGCAGCCCCGTTCACGATGGCATCAATCTGAAAACCGTCAAGCGCCTCGGTCTCCAGCAGGGCCTTGGCCAAGGCGTGTAGGATACCAATTCGATCAATGATCAATGCCTTGGCCTTTTCGTAGTTGGTCATGACGATCTGCTTCACTTCTCGATCGATCTCGACCGCCGTATGTTCGCTGTAATCCTGATGCTGGGCGATCTCCCGACCTAAAAAGATCATCTCTTCGCGCTTGCCGAATGTAAGCGGACCAAGCTTCTCGCTCATGCCCCACTCGCACACCATCTTCCTGGCCAGATCGGTTGCCCGCTCGATGTCGTTGCCTGCGCCGGTCGTAATCTGACCGATCACTAACTCCTCCGCAGCGCGTCCGCCCATCATAATGGCAATCTCGTTAAGGAGGTACTCCTTCGCATAATTGTGTTTCTCGTCGATGGGCAACTGTTGGGTCATGCCGAGTGCCCTGCCGCGTGGAATAATCGTCACCTTGTGAATCGGATCGGTTCCCGGGAGGATCTTCGCCACCAGGGTATGTCCGGCCTCATGATAGGCGGTCGCCTTTCGCTCTTCCTCGCTGATGACGATACTCCTCCGTTCTACGCCCATGAGTACTTTATCTTTGGAGTTCTCGAAGTCGACCATGCACACGGTTTTCTTGTTTTGCCGGGCGGCCAACAGTGCGGCCTCGTTGACAAGATTGGCCAGATCAGCCCCGGAAAAGCCTGGGGTCCCGCGCGCCAGAAGCGTAAGGTTCACATCGGCATCTACGGGAATCTTTTTCGTGTGGACGCGCAGGATACCTTCGCGACCCTTGAGATCAGGTCTCGCCACGACGACCTGGCGATCAAACCGTCCAGGTCGAAGCAGCGCCGGGTCCAGGACGTCAGGGCGATTGGTCGCTGCGACCAAGATCACCCCGTCGTTTGACTCGAAGCCGTCCATCTCGACCAGAAGCTGATTCAAGGTCTGCTCCCGCTCATCATGACCGCCGCCGAGACCCGCGCCACGATGCCTGCCCACGGCATCGATCTCATCCATAAAGATAATACACGGGGCGTGCTTCTTGCCCTGTTCAAACAGATCCCGCACGCGCGAGGCGCCGACACCGACGAACATTTCCACAAAGTCCGAACCCGAGATGCTGAAAAAGGGGGCATTGGCTTCTCCGGCGATCGCCCGCGCCAGCAGCGTCTTACCCGTACCCGGAGGGCCCATGAGTAAGACACCTTTGGGAATCCTCCCGCCAAGTTTCTGAAACTTCGGCGGATCCTTCAGGAACTCAATAATCTCTCGCAACTCCTCTTTGGCCTCGTCCGCGCCGGCGACATCGGCAAAGGTCACCTTATTTTGCTTATCAGACAGCAGGCGCGCGCGACTCTTGCCGAATGAGAGGGCCTTCATGCCTCCACCCTGCATCTGCCGCATAAAGAAGATCCATACCCCGATAAACAACAGCATCGGAAGCCATGAGAGCAGCATACTGACGTACCAGGGATTCTCGTCAACCGGTTTCGCAATGATCCGAACCCCTTTCTGCCGCAGTTCAGAAATCATATCCTTGTCATCAGCGGCATATGTCCGAAAGATTTCGCCGCTGGTGAGCTTTCCATTGATATCCGCGCCCTTCACGATGACCTCCGCGACCTCGCCCTTTGTGACTTTGGCCATGAAGTCGCTGAAGATCATCTCCTTTTCGTGCGGCTGGTTCTGGCTGAAAATGTTGAAGACCAGCACCATGATTAAACCGATAACAAGCCACAGCGCCAGATTCTTAAAAAACGGGCTCAACCTTTTCCCTCCTCCAACCAATCTTTTCCTCCATCCGGTAAGTCAACACATATGCGTCTGTTGCGTCGGTGCGTTTATTGCGTTGAATCCACTGGGGTTTCATTCCCCGCGGCTTGCCGCGAGTTCGTCATACCGGCGGAAGCCGGTATCCAGAGGACCCGACCGGATTCCCCCCGTATCAAGTAACGGGGCGGCTCGTCAAGCACCTGCCTGTGCGTGTCCGCACGCAGCCAGGCGGAATGACGGACCAGAACAGAATACGATACCCCGCAGCTTGTTGGGGGATTTCATAATGCACGGGTGAGCCAAATGGCCATGATTATCATTTGCATTTTAAATAACTTATAACAAATACCTCGGCCTTTTTCAACGCAAAACCGGTACCAGGCGACCGATCAGTCTTCTTGGGTGGTTGCACGTATCCGAAGAATGCGCCGCGTCGAATTGGTTATCTTGAACCGTTCGTCCACTCGAAATCCTACAACCCATATGATCTGATCACCTGACATCACCAACGGGACGCTCCCGCGTTGATCGCATGGCACCTTGGCGTCCGTAAAGAAATCCTGGAGCTTTTTCCGACCACTCATCCCGAGGGGAACAAACCGGTCGCCCTCCTTCCACCCCCTTACGTGCAACTCCATTCCGGTACGGTCGACATCAAAGAGAGCGGTCCAGCCGTCTGCGGCAAGCTCACCCATCGCCCACTCCTCCAGTAACTCGCTTCGAAGGCCGAGCGACAATGCGGGAATGGCTGTGAGACCCGGAACAGTGAGGGGCGCAGATGAAATAACATCTCTTCTCTTGTTATCCTGTCTCACCCAAAGGGCGAGACCATTGCCCGCTCGTCTTGCACGTAACCCACCCGGCGCATGAATGGCGCCCTTCGTGTTCTTTGTCATCAACAGTCGATCAATGGCCAACGTGTGCCGGAAGGTCAAACCTGGGCGGCCCGCTCGCAGCTCTTCGGCGGATCGCCGGATGATGCGCCATCGCAAAGCGCTGGGAAGGATCGCCAGAAGGGGAATAGACAGCACAAACTCCTCACGCGATCGCGAGACCAGGACCGTACGAAGCTCTCTGTCAGCCATGTCGTTCAGCAGCGCATCCTCAGCTTCAAGGATCGTGGCCGCATTCGCCAAGCTATGGACGACGCGCGGGTTATACCGCTTCGCCAGTTCCGGCAGGAGTTGTAGCCGAATCCGGTTCCGACTGTACGAAAGAACTCGGTTAGAGGAGTCTTCGACATACGGGATCCTCTCCTTCCGTACGTACCGCTCGATCTCCTCTCGTGAGCAGTCGATCAGCGGGCGAATGATGCGGCCTCTGACAGGCGGGATTCCTCCAAGTCCTCTGACTCCGGACCCTCGAAGCAGGTTCATCAGGACGGTCTCCGCCTGATCGTCACGGTGATGGCCCAAGGCGATTTTCCCGGCTCCCTGCTCGTCCGCCACCTGTTCGAGGAATCGGTAACGGAGATCACGGGCGGCAGCCTGAAGCGAGCCCGCCCTTCGCTCCCGCAACGCACTCCCATCAGCCGTCGTAATCGTCACAGGGATCTGGTGAGCCTCACATTGGCTGCGTACAAAGTTAGCCGCCTCAGCCGACTCCGTTCCGCGGAGGTCGTGGTTCAGATGGGCGACATGGAGTGAGATGTGATAGCGGGTTCGAAGGTGGAGCAGAAGGTGGAGCATTGCCATCGAATCGACGCCGCCAGAAACGGCCAGGACAACCACCTCTCCTGCTGCCAGCATCCGATGCCGGTCGATCGTCTCTTGAACCCTATAAAGTAGTGTGTCTCTCATCGATTCAAACCCGCAAACCGGCCCCTGAAGGCCGTCCGTCGCTGGTGGCTCTTACGTCTACTCTAGCAGTCCCCAAACCTCTGTCAATACAAATTGCGCGCACAGCCCAAGCGCAGCCGTGCCGCTGCAGATCAGCGCAGTGATTCCGTTGTATATAAAGAGAGATTATAAGACACAATCAACAAATAAAGCTATCAACTAAAACATATTTGAACATCTAAACTTATCTTTTCTATAATGTTAATCATGATAATCTACTTGACATACGATGTGCATAGGTTTATATAGACTTCAATACGGATGGGCGCGATCTTATTAAAGAAGGTGCTTATAACTATCCTCACACCATGCACCACGTGGACGCTCGATGCGAAACATTCGTGAATAAATGTAGGCCGACTCACCTAGAGAGGGAGGACGGACAATGCGTGCAACTTGCCATAATCGTCTCTTCCTGACCCGCTGTACGTACACGACCCTTGCCAGTTTCCTGGTCTGGTCTATGGCTGCGATCGTACCACCTACTGCGAGGGCTGCAGAACCGCCACTGGGGCTGGCGACCGGGTCGAAGGAAGCCCATATGGCCGTAGACGGCAAGCAATGGGCCACGCTGCCGGCGTCCTCTAACCCGATCTATGAAGGAACCATGATACGGACCGGAAAGGGAACCGCATCGGTGCTCCTGAAAGATGGCGCCCAGCTTGAACTTCAACCGCGAACGCTTATTAGATTGTCCGGATCACGGACCGCGCCCGTCGTGAAAATTGCCATCGGCCAGGTCCTTTTCAGGGTGCCCACTTCATCCCGCGCAGCGTTCGACACCCCAAGCGTCCGCTATCAGACCGAGAACGGCAACGTAGGGGATCATCCGGCCGTTCTGAAAGCGAAGACAACCACGTTGCCCGCTGCAGACTCCGTGGGAGCGATCGTCGTCAACCCGCGTGGGGGGTCCCGCCTGGGCCTACAGCAGGGGCAGATGCTCGCCAAGTCGATGAGCGATCCTGGCCTTCATATCGTAAAGGCGGGTCAAAGCGTCTACATCCCCTATGTCGGTCCTTCCGATCAGAGCTTTAGCGTGATGCTCGCCCAGGCCCTTCCCGGTAATCCGTCCAGCTTACCCAATGACGCAATTCCGGTCTATGGTGAAGACGGAACAAGTATCGGCTACACCACGGCCGATGGCTCTTTTACCGCCTCCTCAGGCATCACGCCAAATCTGCCGCATCCTGTACCCCCAGGGACAATCCCGCCGGATGCCAATATCCCGCCCGGCGCCACGCCGATCTTCACGGAGCATCCAGCGTATGCCGGTTACATCCTCGACAACAAGCGCGTTGCGTATGTCCCGTCTGGTGGCGAGGGCATAGCTGCTGGGGCAGTTGGTGAAGCAGGGGCAGGCATGGGGACGGGGACCGCCGTGGGGCTTGGTGTCGGACTGGCGGCGATTGGGTTGGGCGTTGGTCTTGGGGTAAGCCAGTCTGGCGGCAATGGTAACGCAAGTCCCTCTACTCC
>DATMXF010000113.1:0-11236 GCA_035561835.1 Patescibacteria group bacterium | reverse complement strand
CCGGCTTGCCCTCTGTCCGTAGGCGAGGGCAGCGTAGGTGACCTGCGGCCATCGGCCGCACGGAACAGCAGATGGTTGCTCGTCTTGTTCCATTGCGCCGACTGAAAGGCACTACGCTATCTTTTTAACCTGCGATATGTTACAGTGCTGACTTTTAGGAATGATCTGTGTAGAGATATCGTATTATATGGCCTCACGCATCCGGTCATTGCCCCGAGTGAGCGTCCTCGACCAGGACAATAGCGCACCATAGGCTGACATACTGCACAACGGGGTGTAGAGTGGAACGTCTGACGCAGCCACAGCTTCAGGCTCTCCTCGAATTCGTGCGGGACTGCCATACCTGGCGCAATCAGGAGGCGTTCGTGAGCTTCCTGCTTCGCGCGCTTCCGCAGCTCATTCCTGCTGAAATCACCTCCTACACTGAGATCAATCTGTCAGAGCGACGGAGTCGCGTCTGGCTGATTGAGCCTGCCGACGCCGCCACCTATGAGGACCAGCATATCTTCGAGGCCCATGCCGGTGAGCAGCCTTTGATTGCCTCCTACCTGACGACCCGGAATGGGGGTGCGCTCAAGAACTCGGACTTTCTGTCACAGCGTCAGTTTCACCGGACAGGCCTCTACAATGAGTTTTATCGGCGTGTCGGGATGGAGCACACAATGGCGATCCATCTCGGCGACCCCTCTCTGATGATCGGCATTGCGTTGCACCGGGCGTACGCCGACTTCTCCGAGTGCGACAGGTTGCTGCTCGACCTGCTCCGCCCACATCTGATTCAGGCCCATGCGAACGCTGAAGCGGTCACGCAGATACGGCAAGACGCGACGCTTCTTCAACAGATCATGACCGCGAATGGGCAGGGGGTGGTGATCCTTACGCGGGACGGCTTGGTGCGACAGACGACCCGGCAGGTGCGAGCTTGGCTCAGGAAGTATTTCAGCGGGCCCGTACGATCGGCGAATTGTCTGCCTGACACGCTCGAGCGTTGGAGAAGGCAACAGGACGTTCTCCTGACCGGAGCCGACGATGCCCCACCACCGAGGACTCCGATGACGATAGAGCGAGAGGGCGCACGTCTGGTGGTACGGCACCTGTGCGAGGCCGATCAATGCCTCTTGCACTTGGAGGAGCGGCCGACGACTGTTGTACCGGCCGCCTTGAAATCGTTAGGGCTGACACGGCGTGAAATCGAGGTACTCCACTGGGTAGCGGAGGGCAAGACGAATGCCGACATTGGAGCGATCCTCGGTCTGAGTTCACGGACTATCCAAAAGCATCTGGACCACATCTTCAGGAAGCTTGGAGTCGAGACGCGAGTTGCTGCCGCCACCCTGGCCATGGGATGGCGTTCTGGTGTGTAGCCTCGTCCTCTTACTCGCCATGAGCCTACTGCTGACGCTTGCCGGAAGCGTTTCCGTCGCACATGCGCAAGAATCGAAGGAGCCGACGTCAGCAGACGCGCCGGTTGCTCTATCGGAGGTCACAGTCCAGGAGCGCCGCGACCGGGGCTATCAGGTGATGGGCGCCACATCGGCGACAAAGGTTGAGACGCCGATCGCAGAGACTCCGGTCTCGATTCAGGTGGTGCCGCGAGCGGTCATGGATGACCAGCAGGTGATCGAGCTGAAAGATGCGCTGAAGAATGTGAGCGGCGTGCAGCCGGCGTTCGGATTTGGGGCGGCGGTCAACGGCTTTACAATACGAGGGTTTACCTCTCCTGTGCTGAACCTCAGCGTCTTTCATAACGGATTGCGCCGTCGAGCGAACGCCTTTGAGACGGCCAACATCGCCCAAGTCGAGGTGATCAAAGGGCCGGCCGCCGTGCTGTATGGCCGTCTGGATCCCGGCGGAATGATCAACCTGGTCACGACGCGTCCCTCATCTGAGCCGTTCTACGCCGCCCTGCAACAGTTCGGCTCGTTTGACCTGTACCGCACCGTCCTGGAGGCGACCGGTCCCGTGACGGCAGATCGGTCGCTCTTATACCACACGACGCTCGCCTATCAACAGAGCGGCTCGTTTCGTGATTTCGAGCAACTCGAACGGATCTTTTTCGCCCCCTCATTGACCTGGTTTCCCAGCTCCAGCACGGAGATCGGCCTGGCTTTGGAGTACAAGAAGGATAATAAGGTCAACCAGTGGGGGATTCCGGCGATCGGGAAGCGCCCGGCCTCGGTCCCCATCAGTCGATTCCTGGGCGATAGAACCGGTGATGACGGTCGATTCGATCACGACGACAGCGACAATATACTGCTGGAACTGCAATGGTCACATCGCCTCAGCTCAGCCTGGACCGTGCGTCAGCAGTTCATGATGGACCGCAACGACATCTCGATTGAAAACTTTCCCCCTTTGAGGTTACGCGAGGACAACCGCACGCTTGACCGGGGCTTCGAGAAGGGGCCCCTCCATCTCCATAGCTATGGCACCAACTTGGACCTCACGGGTCGAGTCGAAGGGTGGGGTGTGGGCCACACTATGCTGGTTGGGTTCGATTACTATCAGTTTAGGCTCACGATCCCTGGCGCGACATTGTTCTTCGGTCCTCCCTTCTCAATCCTGCCTCCGTTTGTACCCCCCATCGACATCGTCGATCCAGTCTATGGCCGAGCGCAGATCCCTCGGGACCTTCCGCCCAACTTTTTTCAGTCCTTCCATGAGCACTGGTACGGGCTCTACCTGCAAGATTCGATCGATCTGCGGCATGGGGTCCATCTACTGGTCGGTGGACGATACGATGTCGCCAAGGTCTCGAACGGCGTCTCACTGACCTCCGATATCCCGACCTTCAGCCGCACGGATCAGGCCTTCAGCCCGAGGGTAGGGCTGCTGTACGAACTCTGGCCATGGCTGTCCATCTACAGCAACTTCGTGAAATCGCTTGGGCCCACGGCCGGCTTCTCGGCGACAGGCCGACCGATCAAGGCGGAGCGTGCCACCCAGTATGAGGTCGGCGCCAAGACCGCACTGCTGGACGGACGCCTCACCTCAACAATAGCGCTGTACCGGCTGTCGAAGGAGAATATCCTGAGCACTGATCCGACGAATCCGCTTGCGCGGGTGCCGATCGGCGAGGCTCGCAGTCGGGGGATCGAGTGGGATGTCAGCGGGCAGCTTACGACGCATTGGCGGCTGATCGGCTCGTATGCCTACACCGATACGCGGATTACAGAAGACGACCTGGGGGGTAACCAAGGCCACCGGTTGCCTGATGTTCCGCTACACTCGGGGAGCCTGTGGACCTGGTACCAATGGGGCGCCGGCATGTTCAGCGGGTTGGAACTGGGCGCCGGACTGTTTGCGGCCGGATTCCGGCAGGGGGATGAGTCGAACAGCTTTCAGTTGCCCGGGTATGTGCGATTGGACGCGGCGGCGGCCTATCACTGGCAGGTCGGGCGCTCCCGGCTGACCGCGCGTCTCAACATGTACAACCTGCTCGACCAGCGGTACTTCGAATCCAGCAATATTACTGATCCCCTCGTGCGTATCCCTCGCTTGGGCATCATCCCCGGCGCCCCGTTGACCGTCCTGGGGTCGATTCAGGTCGCGTATTGACACTGATGATACCCGCGTCTTCACGGTATGCCTTGCCGCGCTATCTTGTGGATCGTGTTCGCCTCGAGGGTATCCTGCGTCAAGGCCTTGAAACAGCTTGACAGCCGATCTCCTCTCTTTTAATATCAAGCTCAATCGTCGAATGCCCTTGCTGGGAAGCCCGGCGAGGGCTTTACTTCATAAGGCCTGACGGGAGGGGCGTATGGCGTCGGACAAGGTCGTTCAGATCACGGATTCCGATTTTGACGCGCAGGTCATCAAAGGGAAGGGCCTGATCCTGGTTGATTTCTGGGCCGAATGGTGCGGCCCGTGCCGGATGGTCGGCCCGATCCTTGATGAACTGGCAACAGAGTATGAGGGGCAGGTCACTATCGCCAAGCTGAACGTAGACGAGAATCGACAGAGTTCGGCTCGATTCGGTATCCGAAGCATTCCGACTATCCTGTTTTTCAAAGATGGGGCGCAGGTCGAGCAGATCATCGGCGCGTTGCCCAAATCAGCCATCAAGGCAAAGGTCCAACAGCATCTGTAACGTACCGCTCCTTCGGGCGCCCTGCTGCTCCCACCTGCGATCTCCATTGGTCTCTGTTCCGGGTTTATTCTTGACCCCTTTTTCTCCCGTATGGTAGGGTGAGCGCTGTTTTTTCACCCTTGCATCACGGTGCCACAACATGGCGGAGATGTTACATCCATCGTTCGATGAGTTTTCGCGAAAGGCCAAGGACGGGAACCTGATCCCCGTCTATCGTGAGATCCTTGCCGACATGGAGACGCCGGTGTCGGCCTTTCGGAAGATCGATCGCGGTGAGTATGCTTTTCTGTTGGAAAGCGTCGAGGGGGGAGAGAAGTGGGGCCGGTATAGCTTTCTTGGCAGCAACCCCGGTCTGGTCTTTAAGGCAAAGGGGACGACGGCTGAGGTGATTACCGGGACAGGCGTTCAATCCTACGCCGTTGAGCAAGACCTGCTGGAGCCGTTGAAGGCAATCCTCAAGCAGTATCGACCGGTACAGAGCGATACGCTCCCCAGATTTTATGGGGGGATGGTAGGATTTCTGGCTTACGACGTCGTTCGACAGTTCGAACGACTTCCGGCGACGGCCAAGGACGATCTTGATCTGCCCGATGCCCTCTTCCTTCTGCCTGATACCCTGCTGATCTTCGACAACGTCTCTCACCGGATCAAGGTGGTCTCCAACGCATTTATTCCGGAGGCCAGCCCACGGCGGCTCCGTGAGGTCTATGATGACGCCGCCGGGAAGATCGACGGAGTCATCGAGATGCTGCGGCGTCCGCTTGATGTGTGCCACAAGCCGGACAGTGGCGGGCAGGAGTTGCCCCTGTGCTCCACCATGAGCCATGCCGAGTTCATTCGGGCCGTACAACGCACGCAGGAGTATGTGCGCGCCGGGGACGTTGTTCAGGCGGTGATCTCTCAGCGCCTGTCGACCAAAACGACGGCAGATCCCTTTGATATCTACCGGGCCCTCCGGACCATCAATCCGTCTCCGTATATGTACTACCTGCGGTTGGGCGATTTCCGGGTTGTCGGAAGTTCGCCTGAACTGCTCGTTCGACTGGAGGAGGGGAGGATCGATCTCCGTCCGATCGCCGGCACTCGCCCCAGGGGACGGAGCGACGCAGAGGACCTGATGTTGGAGCAGGAACTCCTGGCCGATCCTAAAGAACGGGCGGAGCATATCATGCTGGTAGACCTGGGCCGTAACGATGTGGGGCGAGTGGCAAAGGTCGGATCGGTCGCCGTGTCGGAGCTGATGACGGTCGAGCGATATTCGCATGTGATGCACATCGTCTCCAACGTCAAAGGGATGCTTGCCGATGGGCATGACGCCTTTGATCTGCTGCGCGCCTGCTTTCCAGCCGGGACGGTGACCGGCGCTCCCAAGATACGCGCCATGGAGATTATCGAGGAACTGGAGCCGGTTCGCCGTGGGCCGTATGCGGGTGCGGTCGGTTATTTCGGCTTCTCGGGCAACATGGATACCTGTATCACCATTCGCACCGTGGTCATCGCCGGGGGAACCGCGTATGTCCAGGTAGGCGCCGGGATCGTCGCCGATTCCGACCCGGAGCGGGAATATGAGGAAACGATGAACAAAGCGAAAGGGATGCTCAAGGCGATCCAGATGGCCGAATCAGGTGATCTCTGGATCGGATGGGCAGGATAAACTCAGATGCTGGTTGTCATCGATAACTATGACTCCTTCACCTATAATCTTGTCCAGTACCTCGGCGAGCTGGGCGAATGCCCTCGCGTCTTCCGAAATGACCAGGTCACTCTGGAGGAGCTTGCAGCCATTCATCCGGACCGGATGGTGATCTCTCCGGGACCGAAGAGTCCCAAGGAAGCCGGCATCAGTTGCGATCTGATCGCACGATTTGCCGGAGAGGTCGCCATTCTCGGTGTCTGTCTCGGTCATCAGTGCATCGGCGCCGCGTTTGGCGGACGGATTGTGAGGGCGACTCGTTTGATGCACGGCAAGACCTCTCCGATCCACCATGATGGTCGGACCATCTTCTCCGGGCTTACGAACCCGTTTGAGGCGACGCGCTATCACTCGCTTCTCGTCGACCGTGAGGGATTCCCGGATTGCCTGGAGATTTCCGCGCAGACGGCAGAAGGGGAGATCATGGGGATTCGCCACAAGGCGTATCGGATCGAAGGGATTCAGTTCCATCCCGAATCGATCCTGACAAAAGAGGGCAAGGCCTTGCTCAGGAACTTTCTCTCCCTCTCCTGAGGGGACGACACGACTAGACAGGTAGATGATGATCCTGGAAGCGCTGCAGAAGATAGTCGAGCGAAGGGACCTCAGCGCTCACGAGGCCTTCATGGCCATGGAAGAGATGATGTCCGGGAAGGCTTCTGACCCGCAGATCGCGGCCCTTCTGACGGCGCTCCGGCTCAAGGGCGAAACGGTTAGTGAGGTGACCGGTTTTGCGAGGGCGATGCGGGAGCGGGTCTGCCGCATCAAGGTACGTACCCAGGTTGAGCGTCCGACATCCGAGCTCGATGGCAGGTGGCTGGTCGATACCTGCGGCACCGGGGGTGACGCGAGTCACACCTTTAATATCTCAACGGCGGCAGCCTTCGTGGTGGCCGGCGCGGGTGTCCAGGTGGCCAAACATGGCAACCGCTCGGTGTCAAGTCTTTGCGGAAGCGCCGACGTGATGGAGGCGCTGGGCGTCGATCTTTCGCTGACGCCGGAGCAGGTGGGGGAGTGTATCGACGAAGTCGGTATCGGGTTCCTGTATGCGCCGCTGTTGCACCCGGCCATGCGGCATGTGATGGCGGCTCGCCGGGACATAGGGATCCGGACGGTGTTCAATATCCTTGGTCCACTCACCAATCCGGCCCAAGCGCCGGCTCAGGTGGTGGGCGTGTATGAGGAGCGCCTCACCGAATTATTGGCGACAGTACTGATCGATCTTGGATCGAAGCGGGCGTTTATTGTATTCGGTCTTGATGGGCTTGATGAGCTTTCACCCGCGTCGGAGAGCAGGGTCTCCGAAGTCAAAGACGGGCGCGTTCATACCTACTTGCTGTCCCCTGAGGATTTCGGCCTTCAACGAGCGCGCCTCAGTGATCTGCAGGGCGGCAGCGCCGCGGAAAACGCTCAGACGATCCGGCGAATCCTGGAGGGAGAGACGGGGCCGACACGCGACGTGGTGGTGATGAATGCTGCCCTGGCCATCATCGCGAGCGGCCAGGCCCATGACTTTCGAGATGGCGCTGAACTGGCGGCTCGCTCGATCGATGGCGGCGCTGCCATGGAGAAGCTGCGCGGTATGGTAGAGTTCAGCCGTCGACACAGCCGGCAAGGTGCGTAGTGTGAGGCGCGGAATGCGAAGCGCGACGATGCTCAGCCAGATTTTAGCGCACAAGCGCGAAGAGGTCGCCGAGCGGCAAATGTCTGCCCCGCTCGCGGAACTGAGGGCGAAAGCGTTCGACTCGCCGCCTCCGCGCGATTTTACGACGGCCGTGACAAGGCGGCGGAGGGAGAAGGAGACGCGTGAGCCCCTGAGGGCGATTGCCGAGATTAAACGCGCCTCGCCCTCCGCGGGAATCATTCGCGAGCCGCTTGACGTAGCGGAGATCGCCGCGTCCTACCAGGCAGCAGGCGCGAGCGCGATCTCGGTCCTTACGGACAGCAGGTTCTTTAAAGGAAGTCTGGAGGATATTGCGACCGCCAGAGCGGCAGTCGATCTGCCGGTGCTCAGGAAGGAGTTCATTATTACCCCGTACCAGATTTATGAGAGCCGCGCGCATCGGGTAGACGCGATCTTGCTGATCGCAGCGGCCCTCGAGGCGTCGGAATTACAGGACCTCTATGCGCTGGCCAAGTCGCTTTCCCTGCACCCTCTGGTGGAAATCCACACCCTGGAGGAGCTGGAAAGCGCCAAAGCCGTAGGGGCCACGCTTATCGGGATCAATAATCGGGATCTGGCGACGTTAGAGACCCGATTGGAAACGACGTTTGCGCTATTGCCACATCTTCCCCGGGAGGCCGTGGTCGTCAGCGAAAGCGGTATCAGGCGGCCCGAGGATATCCGGCGTGTGTCTGAAGCCGGCGTAGACGCGGTCCTGGTCGGTGAAGCGTTGCTGACGAGCCGGGATCCCGGAGGCAGGCTTCGCGAGTTGTTGGCGGGAGCCCATTACTGAGCGGATTCGAACGATGATACGGATCAAAATCTGCGGCATCACTTCGCATGAAGATGCCTGGGCTGCGGTGGACGCGGGAGCCGATGCCCTCGGCTTCATCTTCGTCAATGGGACGCCTCGGTACATCGAGCCGGAGGCTGCGGCCGCCATTATCGCCCGGATGCCGCCGTTTGTAGCCACTGTAGGGGTGTTTGTCGACCGAACGCCTGAGGAGATCGAGCTGATCGTCAGGGTATCCGGTCTCAGCCTCGCACAACTCCATGGCCATGAGAGTCCTGACGCATGTGGTCATCTCGGTGTTCCCTTTATCAAAGCGATTCGGGTTCAGGGCGAACACGATCTGGAGGCCCTACACGTCTATCCGCAGGCGAGAGCGTTCGTGCTGGACACCTACGTAGCCGGTCGACCGGGTGGAACGGGTAGAACATTCCCGTGGGAGATTGCAGCCAAGGCGGCGCGACAGACCAGGATCATCCTATCGGGCGGCCTGACGCCGGATAATGTGGCGCTCGCGGTCACACAGGTCAGGCCGTATGCGCTCGACGTGTCCAGCGGCGTTGAAGCCTCTCCCGGTCGTAAAGATCATCACAAGGTGAGGGAGTTCATTGAGCAAGTCAGAAAAGCCGACGCGCGCTGACGCGTCCAATCAGAGCCCGCTTCCCGATGCCTGCGGACACTTCGGCAGGTACGGAGGGAAGTTTGTTCCGGAAACCCTGATGGCGGCACTCGCCGAGTTGGAGGCAGTCTATCTTCAGGCGAAGGCCGACCCACGCTTTGAGCCGGAGCTTCAGGGCTATCTTCGGCATTATGTGGGGCGTCCCACACCCCTTTATTTTGCACAGCGACTGACCGACTATTTGGGCGGGGCGCGGATCTATCTCAAACGTGAGGATCTGTGCCATACCGGGGCGCACAAGATCAACAATACCCTTGGCCAGATCTTGCTCGCCTGCCGCATGGGGAAGTCCCGGGTCATCGCCGAGACCGGCGCCGGACAGCATGGGGTAGCCACAGCCACCGTAGCCGCCCGTTTCGGCTTGACCTGTGAAGTCTATATGGGTACAGAGGATATGCGGCGGCAGGCCTTGAATGTCGTCCGAATGCGGCTGCTGGGCGCCAAGGTGACTCCGGTTGAGTCGGGCAGCCGGACGCTGAAGGACGCCATTAACGAGGCGATGCGTGACTGGGTCACCAACGTCGAGACGACCCATTATGTGCTGGGCTCAGTCCTGGGGGCCCATCCGTACCCGATGATGGTTCGAGATTTTCAATCGATTATCGGCCGAGAGACCCGAATCCAGATCCTGGAGTTGGAGGGACGATTGCCGGATTACCTGGTCGCCTGCGTCGGCGGCGGCAGCAACTCGATCGGTCTATTCCATGACTTTCTTCATGAGCCCGCTGTGCGAATGATCGGAGTAGAGGCGGCCGGCCTCGGCATCGACAGCGGTCGCCATGCAGCCCGATTTGCGTCGGGTGAGCTGGGCGTCCTGCACGGGACGCTGAGCTTCATCCTGCAGGATGGCGATGGCCAGATCCGGCCGACGCACTCGGTCTCAGCCGGTCTGGATTATCCGAGCGTCGGTCCGGAACACAGTTACTATCGTGACCGCGGGCGGATCGATTTTGTCTCGGCGACCGATGCGGAGGCGCTGGAGGCGTTTCAGCTTCTGAGCCGGCTCGAGGGATTGATTCCAGCGTTGGAGAGCGCGCATGCTATCGCTCACGTGAAGAAACTGGCGCCGACACTGGGTAAGGATCAGATTGTGGTAGTGAATCTCTCAGGCCGAGGCGACAAAGACGTAGAGGTTGTCGCCGCACTGTTGAAACCCATCACGCCCAGCTCCTAACCTTTCACCCCGGATAGACATGAATCGAATTGATGAGCGCTTTCGGCAGCTTAGAGAATCTGGCGAGCGGGCACTGATGCCGTACCTGACGGCCGGCGATCCAGATCTCCGGACCACCCGGGCGCTGATTCTGGAGTTTGAAAAGCGAGGTGCGGATCTGATAGAGATCGGCGTGCCGTTCTCGGATCCGCTGGCGGATGGTGTGACCATCCAGCGGGCGTCGCAACGCGCGCTTCAGGGTGGCACGACGCTCACAAAAATCCTTGAGATGGTAAGGGATCTTCGAGGGGAATGTCGACTGCCGTTGCTCTTAATGAGCTATGTGAACCCGATCTTTCACTTTGGGTTTACCCGGTTTGCCAACGAGGCCGCAGCAGCCGGGGTCGATGGGCTGATCGTTCCGGATCTGCCACCCGAGGAGGCAAATGAGTTGATCGAGGCGGCGGCCGCTCACAACCTTCACACGGTCTTCCTGATCGCCCCGACCAGTCGACCCGAACGGGTGCGGACGATCGCGGCTGCCTCGAAGGGCTTCATCTATTACGTGTCGTTACGGGGCGTGACAGGAGCGCGTTCCAGGGTCAGCGAGGATCTTGAGGCCAGCCTTCGAATGATCAGGGCCGAGACCGACCTGCCGCTTGCGGTAGGATTCGGCATCTCAACACCGGAGCAGGTGCGAACAGTGGCGACGGTGGCTGATGGGATAATCGTGGGGAGCGCGATTGTGTCGCTGCTCGAACAGACAGCCGGACAGCCGGATCAATTGAAATACGTCGGAGATTTCATAGCCTCGCTGAAGGTGGCGACCAGGAAATAAGCAGCGATTTACCGGGAGCCATCGGCTCGTTCTTCGAAGTTCACTCCTCGCCTTTCTCCTCGAGTTCCCAAAGCCGCCTAAAAAATGTTCCGTTCGTATCAATCGTTGCGCTTTTCCAAGTTCCATGTCATGTATTTCGCTTGACAAGTCTACTTTAACGTCGTACAAGCTCAATAGTAGCAACTGACGATAAGGAATCACGGCCGAACACAGGGAACAATGATGTTTTCATGGATGACACCCCACAAGGAGCTGGTCGGACTGGATATCGGGACCAGTTCTATTAAAGCCGTGCATCTTCAACAATCGCGAAGTTCGTATAACGTAGCC
>DATMXF010000112.1:0-3412 GCA_035561835.1 Patescibacteria group bacterium | reverse complement strand
CTCCTATACGTAGGTCGAGAGTCGCAACAATGGACGGCATTCCCGCGAAACTTGTCCCCGCATGTCTTAAGCGGAGAGCGGGAATCCAGAAACGTACTGGATTCCGGGACAAGCCCGGAATGACAAACTGGCTGCGACTTGTGTCGTCGTGTATACTCTATGCTCGGAGGAGGCGATCCCCGCCGATGAGCAACCTGATGACAATCCTGCCGGTCGAAGACAATACCAACGATGTGGAATCGACGCTGTGCAATTCGTCCGTAGTGGCGCAATAACAGTATGACAATAAAAACCAGACTAATGCTCGGGTTCGGGCTGGTATGCCTTGCCCTGGTGGCGGCGCCGCTGACCATGTACATGGTGCAAAGCAGCAGAGCGCTGCGATCGGCCGGCCTGAAGCATATCGGGATTGCACCGTCGAAGGCGCTACTGAGGATGGTGCAATTACAGCAACAGCACCGCGGGCTCTCAGCCGGTGTTCTGGGCGGCAACACGATGATGGAGGCGCAACGCGCCGCCAAGCAAACCGAAACCGACAAGGCGGTTGAGGCGTTTGATGCGATTGTGACGTCCGACATCCGTGATCCCGAGCTCACCGCCGCCTGGCGCAGGGCGTTCGATGCCTGGAGGGGGCTTGCGAACGGCGTCTCCTCGCGCTCGATCTCCGGTGAGGAGAGTTTTGCCGCACATACGGCACTCATCAGCGACAATCTGAAGCTGCTCGATCTGATGTTGGATTACTTCGGCTTATCGTACGACCCAACCGGTCATGACTACCACCTCACCATGGCGCTATTGGTTCACATGCCGAACCTCACTGAATTCCTCGGCCAGGCGCGGGCGCGCGGCATGCTCCTTTTGGCGGAGAAGCGCATTACGCTAGCGGACCGCACCGCGTTGATCGGTCTTATCAGCAATGTCGAGCGGCAACACGAGTACATGGAGCGCGAGCTAGACAAGGCGATGGCGCTGAACCCTCAAATGAAGACCGGTCTGAGCCACATCGCACAGGGAAGCATGATACTCGCGCAGAAGGCGGCCTATGTGGCCAGAACACAGGTGGTGGAAGCCGAGATGCTGAGCTATTCGCCGACCGATTACTTTGCGATATTCACCCAGGCGATTGACGGGCAGTTCGCGCTGCTCGATCAAGCAATGATCGACCTGGAGGGGGCGCTACAGGCGCGCATTGTCGCGTTGCGGAATGGGCAGGACATGACGATCGGTTTCATTGCACTTGTGATCGCCGTCGCGGTGTGGCTTGGGACGGTGATCGTTCGCGCGATCAAACAAGATATCGCCGCCCTACAACAGAGTGAGGAGGCGCAGCGACGCCACGCCGGCGAGCTCGAAGCCGTCGTCGATGAGCGGACCCAAGAGCTGCGCGCGGTGAACGCGCAACTTGAAGCGTCCTCCCGCCACAAATCCGAGTTCCTGACCCACATGTCTCACGAAGTGCGGACCCCGCTCAACGCCATCCTCGGCTTCTCGGAGCTTCTGCGAAACCCGGCCATCGGACTGCTCAATGAGCAGCAAGCCCGGTACCTCACCCACATCCAGGCAAGCGGTAAGCACCTGCTCGTCATCACGAACGATCTTCTTGACCTCGCGAAAGTCGAGGCGGGTAAGCTCCAGTTGCACCCGGAGCCTTTCGACATCGATAAAGCGATCTTGGCCGCTCTCGCCGACATCCGGCCGTTGGCCGACCAGAAGCGCTTGATTCTTACGCTGCACGCGGACACCGCTCTGGTTCCCCTCACTGCCGACCTCGTCCGATTCAGACAGATCCTGTACAATCTTCTCTCCAACGCTATCAAGTTTACCCCGGAAGACGGCCGGGTGACGGTTGCTGCCAAAGCGGTTTCGAGCTCCGAGTTTCAAGTTCCGAGTTCTCAACCCGAGACCCGAGACCCGAGACCCGAACCCTCGGAATCTCCTGAGTTCGTGGAGATCTCGGTTGTGGATACCGGGATCGGGATTACGGCGGAGAATTTGATTCGACTCTTCCAGCCCTTTACCCAACTGGACCCCACCCTCGCCAAGCAGTACCATGGAACCGGCCTCGGTCTTGCGCTTACGAAGCAGCTCGTCGAGCTGCACAATGGTAGCATTCGGGCGACCTCAGAGGGCAAAGGCCGCGGGAGCTGTTTTACAATATGCTTCCCACTGACGCCACTGGCGAGACCGGAAATGGTAGGTAGATGACACACGGTACTTACGGCGAGGATGTGCCTCCGATTACCCCGCAGAGGAAACGGTCGAGGGTCTCCAGATAGGCCGTACCGCCTACCAGGTAGAGGTCGTTGTGGCGGGCGCCTTTGATGCTGTAGAACTCTTTTGGCTCACTCGCGGCTTCAAAGAGACGTTGCCCATGCCGGAACGGAACGATTTCGTCGTTCTCACCATGGACGATCAGCAGAGGGGCCCTGACCTGCCCGATCTTCGAGAGGGTGTCGTACCTGGTCTGAAGGAGAGAGCCGATCGGGAGGAACGGGAAGGTCACCTTCGCCATCTCCGCGATCGACAGGAAAGGCGACTCCAAGATTAAGGCGGCGCAGTCATATCGGGTTGCCATCTCGACCGCTACGGCGCTTCCGAGCGATTCGCCGAGAAAGATGATTTTGGTTGGATCTACGTCCGATCGGCTGTACAGATACCGGATTGCCGCATCACCATCGTGATAGGTTCCCTCTTCTGACGCCCGGCCCTCGCTCCGGCCATATCCGCGGTAGTCGAAGATGAAGATGTTGGTTCCCAGCAGGTCATGGCGCAGCCTGATATTGTCCAGCCGGTAGCTGATATTGCCGCCGTTGCCGTGAAACCAGAGGATTGTGAGAGGCGACCCGGTCCCGGGAATCCACCAGCCGTTCAGGCGTAACCCGTCTTGGGTCGTAAAGGAGATCTCTTCATAGGCCAAGCCTCGGTCGCGGGGAGTCTCTGCAATCCGCTTGTCAGGGAAGAAGATGAAACTGTTTTCCAGTGTCTCCACGCACCCTCCGGCCAGGAACAGGGTCAGGATCAGAACCGGGAACGACCGCGTCATCGCGGACCTCGAGTGTGACGACGCCTTCGTCAAAATTTGGTCAGTACGGCGACCAGCGTCAACAGGGTGAAGACAACAAGGCCGGCAAAGAGTCCCATGGCTTGTCCTGCCCGGCCGGTCGCGTTGAAGGCCTTAAACTGGCGCGAGGTGAGCAGGCCAATCACAATGACACCGAGGATCAATGCGATCTTGGCCCTGAACCAGGGCTGGGCAGGGGTGACCTTGGTCGCATGGGTCAAGTACAGTCCGGCTATCAGGGCGACCACAAAGGCGGGGGTCTCCATCATCAGATGAATCTTTCGCTGGAGCCGGCAGAGTTGGGATCGCCACCCTTCGTTGGTGCCGGACTCAGCAGAGGCGAGGAGGATC
>DATMXF010000111.1:0-3870 GCA_035561835.1 Patescibacteria group bacterium | reverse complement strand
TTGAATTATCCACGCACATCCAAGGTCCCAAGCAGCTACACGAGATCGATCTGTCTGCGTACGACGCGCTCTATCTAGGCGACTATACGTGCCCTCTCTATCCTGGGAATTTCTCCCGCCATATCGAAACCCTCACCTCTGGGATAGAGCGGGTCAAATCGATGGGGAAGCGATGCTACCTGAGCCTCTATGCTATCCCGAAGGACAGTGACCTGGTCTGGATCAAGGAACTGCTCCAGAGCGCTCGGGGACTTCCTCTTGACGGTGTCGAAGTCCATAACATGGGCCTGTTGGGAATGGTGCGCGAGATCCTTGGCGATATCCCGATCCATCTTGGGGTCTTCGGCAACCTCTACACGCACGAGACCGCGCGGGTACTCCAGGCGTATGGGGTGGAACGGGTCTTTCCGAACGCCGAATTGAGCCTGGAAGAGCTGATCTATATTCGGGATCATTCGCCCGTTCAGGTGATTGTTCCTCTGCACGGCAAGATCCCTCTGGCGATCTCGGGAACCTGCTTCGTTACCGACTACACCGGTCAGGTGCCGCTCCATTGCGAAGAGAGCTGCTCCCAGGGACATTGGCTGACCCATGAAGAGTGGGAGCTTAAGAGTATCGGCAGGGCAAACCTAAGCGGCAAGGATCTGTGCATGCTCGAGTATCTGGATCGCCTGGTCCAGAGCGACCTCAACCTGTTTTACGTCTATACGCTAGGCGAAACGGGCGCCTATGTTGAAACGGCAGGACGCGTCTACCGGGAGGCGCTCCACAAGGCTCAGTCCGGCGAGGAGTGTGCCGCTGAGCCGTGGCTGGATCAGTTGAGATCGGTGTCGCATAGCGGACTCTGCAATGGATTTTATTTCGGCGTGTCCGGGCAGGAATATCTCAGCCCTCAGGCGCTCTCCCACACGACGTAACGACAGGATGGCCTAGGGGTGTCACGTTTTCTTGACGACTACGTGCACCGTGCCGAGAAGCGAGCAGATCAAGGCCTGAGAGAGGAGGGCACCGGAGGTGTACGTGCTTGTACATCGAGGATGCCCGACGACCGAGAACGAAGAGATGCGACGTTTCACGGCACGGTGAGGAGGGGTAACCAATGGCGAAGCTCATGGCGCCTGGGGGAACACGGACGATGGCTTTCTCGGTCCTGGAAGCGGGGGCCGATACGGTCTACGTCGGCGTCAGGGGATGGAGTCGAAGGGGTTCTGACACTGAACTGACCGACGCAGAGGTCCGGGAGCTCTGCGCTGCGGCGCGCGCTCAGGGCAAGCATGTCCGGGTTGTCCTGAACACGATGCCCAGCTCGGAAGAGGTCCCGCTGCTTTTGAAGAAGGTGGACATGTACGCCGGATGGGGCGTATCCGGGTTCATGATCAGCGATATCGGTTCCATGGTTCAGGTGCGATCCCACTTCCCTGATATCACGATCCATGTCAGCGTTGGAGCCGGACTGAGCAATGCCCTTGAGGTGAAGTTTTACCACGAACTGGGGGCCAGCGTCGTCATCCTGCCGTACCGGATGGGGATCGAGGATGTCCGGGCCATCAAGCAATCCCTGGATGTGGGCCTGGAGGTCTTCCTGTTCAGGACCGAGAATCTGGATGGGATCGTCTGTCCGGGCAAGTGTACGATGAGCAGCTACTTCAGCTCTAACCGTTGGCTCGATGGCGAGGGGAAGGACTACTTTTACGGCAGCGCCAACCGGGGCGGGGATTGTTTGCGGGTCTGCCAGGTCGGGTGGGAGGCGACGGTCGATGAGCGAGAGATCGACGGGAAGTTCGGCCTGAAAGGCAACCCGTTGCTATGGCTGCAGGAGCTGTCCGACTATATTCAGGCGGGTGTGGACTACTTCAAAGTGCCGGGGAGGGATCGGTCTGATGATCTGGTCCGGGATATCGTAAGCTTCTACCGGAAGGTTGTCGACGATTTGCAGATCTTTCCGACCGATGAGGTGACGGCCCATTATGTGCCCGAGTTGCAGGAGTTGAAGAAGCGGTGGGCGAGCGAGCGGAGGCGGCGAGACGACCGTCTCGTTGCGCGGGCGAAGGCCTGACGCCGATGACTACAGGCGCGCATACTGTGACACGGACGGTCAAGCTGCTGGCGCCAGGCGGGACGCTGCGGATGGCCTGTAACGCGCTGGCCGAGGGCGCCGACGCCGTCTATGTCGGGGCCCGCGGGTGGAGCCGCCGATCGTCCCAGATGGATTTGGTTGATGAGGAGATCAGGGAGCTGAGCGAATTGGCCAACGCTATGGGGCGAGAGGTCAAGGTCGCCCTCAATGCCATGCCCGGCCCCACCGAGATGCCGCGCCTGATGCAGAAGGTCGAAGCATATGCGGGGTGGGGTGTGTCCGGGTTCGTCTTGTCGGATCCCGGGTGTATCGTCGCTGTCCGGCGCCAATTTCCTACGATCGATATCCATGTCAGCATCGGGAGCGCCGTGACCAACCGTCAGGATATCTACTTCTACAAAACGCTCGGGGGAAGCTGCATCATCCTGCCGTACCGACTACAGCCTGACGAGGTGAAGGCAATCAAGGCGGAGGTCGGTATGGGCGTGGAGATCTTTCTCTTCCAGCCGATGCCTCTCGGGCTCGTCTGCCCAGGCAAGTGCATCATGAGCAGCTATCTGGTCTACAAGGAGTGGACCGATGGGGCGGACGATGAGGCCATCGGCTCCGCAAATCGTGGCGCGCGGGGCTGCTCGAGGGTCTGTCAGGCGGGATGGGAGGTGGCGGCGCCCGACGCGGAACTCGACGGCAAGAGTACACTGCGCAGCGATCCCTTCCTTCAATTGTGGGAGCTGCCGGGCTTTGTTGCGGCGGGGGTCGATTACCTGAAGATCCAGGGTCGGGAACGGTCGGAAGAGTTGATGCGGGATATTACGCGATTTTACCGTGGGCTGATCGATGCGATCCTGACATCTGGGACCGACCTGTCGCTAGAGCCGTATGTTCCCGAATGGCAGGAGCTGAGAAAGCGGTGGACGATGGAACGCACTCGGCGGGCGGGTCTCCTGCTGGGGATCGGCGGGCACCCGCAGTGAGTAACGGCAAAATGGCTCTTCTGGAAATTATGAAGGGATGGCAAGCAGCCGTCACTCTCTCGCCTCTCGGAGCGACCCTCCCGGTCGCTTCCGGGCGACAGCCTTCGGAAATTCCCTCGCAGACTCGGTCAGTTTCCGTGTTCCTTCCCGGCCGCAGCTCGGTGGGTCCCCGCTCCTTCGGCGACGTTCGTTCCGGCTCCTACCATCCCCACGCGACTTCCGAAAAAGTTGGGAAAAGGAGTGCATCGAGATGATGGCTGTGAACAACGGTGCAACCGGGCTCCCGGTCCTGAGGGCGGCCTTTGAGCCGACCGGGAGTCCCCGCTGGTTCGTCTATGCGATGAAGAAGCTGGGACTTGATGCCAAGCACGGCTTTGACCTGCAGATCACCCTGGTCAGTGATCAGATCACGGGCGCGTTCCAATCGTTTGAGGTGGCCCTGAAAGAGGGGGCCGTCGATCTGATCGACATCGATTGGATCGTCATCGGCCGCCACCGGACGGACGGTCTACCCGTCACGGCTTTCTTTCCCTATGGACGGATTGCAGGCGGGCTTGTGGTCCATTCCGACTCACCGATCGGCGGACTGCCGGACCTCCGCGGGAAGCGGATCGGCGTGGTCCGATTGCGCGACAAGAACTGGGTCATCTTGAGGGCCGCGTGCATGAAACAGTTTGGCTTTGATCCCCAGCAGGAGAACACGGTCGTCGAGGCGCTCTCCAAGGGGACCTTGGCCGAGCTGTTGACAAGCGGACAGGTCGATGCCGCGTTGCAATGGTGGCAGTTGATCCCGCCCCTGGTGGCAACAGGGGCGTACCG
>DATMXF010000110.1:0-2773 GCA_035561835.1 Patescibacteria group bacterium | reverse complement strand
GGAATATGGTGTCCTCGTTCCCGTGGGCGACTATGTCTTTACGTTTTCCGCCGAGGTCATCGCCTGATGGTGCCCAACCCGGCAGTCCACACCGGCGCTGCGCGATAAAACCGCGCAGCGCCGGTGACTTCTACGTTGGCTGACTGGGGCCACCCACCTATGCAACTTCCTCAAGTCGTCGATACCTTAGTGGGTTCATCCGGCTTTCGTGTGGGTCACGGCGGCCGGGTATAAGTTGAGACCGCCGCAATGGAAATAGACGGCGATCTTGAAGTGGTTCGGATTTCGATAGCCACAGGCGCGCTTCTGGATAGTGGCGATTTTGGAGTTCAGGCCTTCGGCAACGGCGTTGGTAATGCGATGCGTGAAATAGGTCAGAACATTCGGCAAATGACGGGCGATCAGCTTGGCGGCGGCGATCATCGGCGCCAGACGGCTGTGCGTCGCCCAGAAATACCAGCGCTTCCAGAGCTTCGTTGCCCATGCTTCGGAGGTGTAGTTCCACAACTCACGCAGCGCCTCCTTGAGCGCCCAGGCCCGGCCAGTCTTGAGCTCGACGCCTTTCAATTCATTGAAGCGCGCTCGCGCCTTGTCGGTCATGTTGCCCGGGTTGGTCAGCCACAGGTATTTGCTCTTGGCCAGCGTGGCGTCTCCCGTCTGGATCAGTGCCTTGTGCTCCTGCTTCCTGACCTTGTCCACGGCACCGAGGACGTGCTGCATGATATGGAAGCGATCGAAGACCATCTTGCCCTCGGCACCGGGTACCTTGTCCCGGCAGGCATTGATGTAGGCCGGCCACATGTCCAGGCTGATCGCCTCGATCTTCTCGCGGCTCTCCTCCGGAAACGCCTCGAAGTAGTCGGCAAGGCTCGCTTCCTTGCGCTCTTCGCCGATGTACTCGACCGTCGCCTCTTCCAGATCGCAGACGAGGGTCATGTAGCGATGGCCCTTGGCGATCGCCTTCTCGTCGACGCCGATCTGCCTTGGAATGTCCTCGCCCTTGGCGGCGCGCCCGCGAAGCACCGCACGCTCCATCAGGTGCCAGGCTTCATCCCAGGTGATCCTCAGAATCTCCGCGGCCTTCTTGACGTTCGCCGCCAACAGGACGTTGATGGCCAAGGCCTCGAACAGGTTCGTGAACCGGCTGCCGGCCTGCGCCCACGGCAGCGTCACTTGATGCACGCCATGCTCCGGACACGACACGCGCGGCGGGCGCGCATGCAGGTAGGTAAGGAACTGGCAACTGTCCAGATGGCGCCAGACCCGCTCGGCCTGGTGATCATAAACACCCAGCTCACGCCCGCATTCCGGGCAGGCAAACCGCTGCCCCGCCGGGTGCCCGACATGAACTTCAACATGTTGCCGCGCTACGTCCAATTCAACTCGCTCCACCGTCCAGGGCGCCGTCAGCCCAAGCAACTGTCGGTACAACTCCACGCTGTCCATCGCACGTCCTCCTTGCAGACCGTGCGCGAAAGCGTACTACCGACCCACAGAAATGTCTGAAGGACCCTAATTACTAATGATCCGCCTGGGGCATCAGTATGGTGCCGCGCATCCACTCCAGCAGTTCCGGATTGGATTCGCCCAGCCGGGCTTCGAGCTCGCGCAGATCAGCGATGTAGGGGGTAACCGGTCCGTAGTAATCGGTTTCCATGCCGATCGGAGTGAACACGAAATCGAAGCGGGTGAGCGTCCGGGCAAGCGGCTTTTCCATGGCGGCATACCAATAGCGTATGCCGGCCTGCAGGCTGTAGCGGTAGGCTTCACGGTATAGCCCAAGAAGAATCTGCGGACTGTTGCTGCGGCGCTCGGAACCCGGGTCTGACTGGATGACATTGGGGGCAGGATCCGCCAGGAACGATTCGGAAACGCCCGCCAGCGAATCCCCCGTGCGGCGTCGGTAGCTTTTGCGTACCACAAGCCGGGATATCTCCCCGCATTCCTGCCTGGGCGGCAGGACGGCGTCCTTGTGGAGCGCCTTGCAGTGCTCTTCAAAAGGAAAACATTGCGAAGCTGCAGGCTGCACGATGCGCAGCGATCCGACCACCTCGTTGTTGAGATTGTGGGCGGTGAAATGCGTGGAGCAGAGATCGTAATCATCCGTTTCCAGGCCGTTCTGAAACTGTTCGGCCGGCAGGAATCCGCATTCGAGGCAATACACCTCATAGCGGAGCACCATGATCTGCCTCAGTTCCGAATATTCAGTAGCTACACGCACTTTGTTGAAGGTGAAATAGGGAGTAACGGGATCCAGCGTACCGACTGTCGATGAGATCATTTCAGATTCCTTTCCATGATCCGACGCTTGGTACGGCTCGATCAGAAACTGTGTCGTATTTCCGAATATATGCGATCGCGATTGTCAAAGCGTCCGAACATGCCCAGCGGCGGCCCATTGAATATATCGACACCCACGGCAAGCTTCCAGCTTTTCTCGAAGGCCCAGGACATCCTCGGCCTGAACAGCCAGTCGGTCCGATTCAAACTCGAAATCCAGAGTGCCTCGGCCTCCCAGCGGCTGGTAAATTTACGGTTGAGGAGAATACTATAACCGCTCTCACGCCGGTCGGAATAGATATCCGCGTCGTAGTCGAAGTAATTCCTCTGAAAAACCTGCAGATTCAGGCGAGTATCGCTGGGCAGGGGAAAGTCGAGACCCAAAGCCCAGTCAAGGGTATTCTGCTGCACCACGCCGTTGCCGTCGGTCAGTCGCGAAACATTGAAGCCTCGGCCGTTCGTATAGACGGCTTCTCCCTTGAACACCATGGCG
>DATMXF010000109.1:0-6453 GCA_035561835.1 Patescibacteria group bacterium | reverse complement strand
GCGGCTTCGCGTCGGCGGCGCAGCTCTTCCAGCTTGTCCTTATGGCGCTCATTCGCCATCCCGTTCACTCCTTCAGCCTACAAGTCTTCAAAATGTGCGAGGCGCTTGAATACCTTGTACCTCGCCTCTATTTCAGGATAGGTCAACCGTCGTAAACGATCGAGCGAAAACGCCTCGACATTAAAAGAGGCCATCACCGATCCCATCACGATCGCCTTCCGGATGTTGGACTCCTCAAAATTCATCGTGTTGGCCAGATAGCCGATAAAACCGCCGGCAAAGCAATCGCCCGCTCCCGTCGGATCAAACACGGAATCGAGTGGGAGCGCGGGCGCCGCGAACCACCCGCCCTTTTGAACCATCAGCGCGCCGTACTCGCCTCGCTTGATGACCAGTGAGGTCGGCCCCCAGCCCAGGACCTTCTGGGCGGCCCGGACCAGGTTGGGTTCGTCGGCAAGCTGCCGTGTCTCGGCGTCGTTGATCAGCAGGACATCCACCGACCTCAGTGTCTCCTGAAGTGCTTCGGGCTTTCCACCGATCCAGTAGTTCATCGTATCGGCCGCGACCAACCTTGGCGAACGTACCTGTCCAAGAACCTGCCGTTGCAGTTCGGGATCGATATTGGCCAGGAAGACCAGTTCGCTTTCTGTATACGCCTTCGGGATCTCCGGCTGAAACGTCGCAAAGACATTGAGCTGTGTCTCCAGCGTCTTCGCCTCGTTCAGGTCGAACCCGTACTCTCCGGTCCACCGGAAGGTACGCCCTGGCACCCGCACTAGTCCTTCAAGATCAATCGACCGGCTCTTCAGAAACGCGAGGTGCTCTTCAGGAAAGTCCTCCCCCACCACCGCCACAACCCGAACATCTGCGAAGAAGCTGGCCGCGACTGAGAAGTAGGTGGCCGATCCCCCCAATGCCTCTTTCGCGTCGCCGAATGGCGTGCGAACGGAATCAAGCGCGACCGAACCGACAACAAGAATACTCATGATGTGCTCCGCACCGTGTCCAGTTATTAGTTTTTAGTGTTCAGTGTTTAGTTAAGAATCCCAAACCCAAAACTGAACACTCGAAACTCAAAACTTCATTTGAGATACTTCCCGATGATCGGCCGTAGCCGCTCCCGAACATCCGCCGGGATGACATCGCGAGCGGTGATGATCGCATCCTGCATCGCGCTCTCGCATGAGCAGCCTGCCCTGTCGTCCGGAAACGACGACACTGTCGTCTTAATGATGGCCTTGGCGGTTTCGGCGTTTTGCTTCAGAATCGCGACGACCGCCTCCACCGACACATCCTGCTCTGTCTCATGCCAGACATCATAATCGGTTACCAGGGCCAGCGTCGCATAGCAGATCTCGGCCTCCCGACAGAGCTTCGCCTCTTGCAGATTGGTCATTCCGATGACATCCACCCCCCATTGTCGATAGATCCGCGACTCGGCCCTGGTCGAAAACTGCGGACCCTCGATGCACAGATACGTGCCACCGTGATGTATTCGGGCCCCTACCGACTGCCCGGCGGCAAACAGTAACTTTCCCAGGACCGGACAGGTCGGATCAGCAAGGCTCACATGAGCCACAACGCCATTCCCGAAGAAGGTGCTGATCCGTCCCTTGGTTCGATCAAAGAACTGATCCGGAATGACAATATCCAGAGGCGGGAGTTCTTCGCGCATGCTGCCCACCGCCGAGGCGGAGATTATCCACTCCGCACCCAGAAGTTTGAATCCGAAGATGTTCGCGCGGAAATTCAGCTCGGACGGCATCAGCCGGTGGCCGCGTCCGTGTCGCGCAAGAAACGCCACCCGTCGCCCTGCCAGTGACCCGATGATGTAGGCATCCGACGGCGCTCCGAAGGGGGTCTCAACGCGCCGCTCCTCAACCCCCTCGAGTCCCTCCATTTCGTACAACCCGCTTCCGCCGATAATACCGATCAGGCCCTGGCCCATTTTTCCTCCGGCGTGGGTATGACATCGTTGGCGCAACGCATATGCAGACAACCAATGGTCTCCCGCTCGGTAACCGCCTCGACACTCAGGACGACCATGCGACCGACGCTCTCCTCAGCGTGTTCGACTCGTACCGTAATATAGTTGTCGGTCAGCGCGTCGAGCCGCCCGGTCCGCGTATCGCGTCCCTCCAGGACGACCGCCGCGAACGACTGCCCCACCTGTGTCTGTCGAAATGCGCGCCACTTCGCGTCGCTCAGCGCTCGGAGGGCAGCGCTCCTGGCCGCCCTTACGTCCTTGGGGACCTGGTCCGACATTGAGGCCGCGACAGTTCCCTTTCGCTGGGAGTAGCTGAACACGTGCAGATACGCGATCGGCAGACGGTCAAGCAGTCGATAGGTCTGCTCAAATTCTGCGTCCCCTTCGCCCGGGAAACCGACAATGACATCCGTCCCGATGGCAATCCCCGGTACCGCCTCCGCAAGCCGTTCCACCAGTCGCCGGAAATCGTCGGCAGTGTGCGGTCGCCGCATGCGCTTCAGGACCGTCTCATCGCCGCTCTGCACCGGCAGGTGCAGATGACGGCAAAGGTTTCCAAAGCGACCGAAGCAGCCGATCAACTCCTCACCGGCCTCGTGCGGATCGAGTGAACTCAGGCGCAACCGCGCTGGCGCCGCCGCCTCCAGCATGTCGGCTACCAATCCGGCGATTGAACTGTCGGTCGGCAGATCCCGCCCATACGTCCCCAGGTGAGTCCCGGTCAGGACCACCTCAGGATACCCGGCGTCCACAAGGACCCGCAGATCACGTAACACCGCATCGGTCGATTGGCTTCGATTCGGCCCGCGGGTCTCCGGAACGATACAGAAGGTGCAGCGATAACTGCACCCATCCTGGACCTTGAGGAGCGCCCGGCTGCGAGCCGCGCCGACCGGCGGCGGCAGTGGAGCGAACCGAGTTGACTGCTGGATATCTGATACGGCGATGAGCGGCCGGCTCTGCTCGCGCAGACTGGAGATCAGCTCGGGCAGTTGGGCCTTCTCGCCATTACCTGCCACCAGGACGACACCGGGGATCGCCGCAATCTCTCCGGCAGCGATCTGGGCATAACAGCCGGTGACGACCACCCGGGCAGACGGATTCCGGCGAATCGCCCGCCGGATCATCTGTCGCGAGTCGGCGTCGGCCTCCTGTGTGACAGAACAGGTATTAATGATGAACAGATCGGCCGCTTCGTCAGGACTGACCGCTGTATGCCCATCCCGCCGCAGCGACTCCTGGAGGGCATCGCTCTCGCACTGATTCTGCCGACACCCCAAGGTCTTAATCGCGACGCGCATAGGTGCCTTCGAACTCCATGAGCCGCGCTTCGAGAACCGGGAGGTTCATGACATCCTCCCTGTTGTAGGTGAGGAGCATCCGCAACGCCTCCTCGTCACCGCCATCCTCGTATCTGGACCACAGCCGCATCGCCTCCATACCATCGATTCCCCTGGAACGTCGGGGAATATTGAGCTGCACCTCCACCCGTTTCAGCCCACCGAACAGGCCATGCCGCCAGCACGTATACATCAGATCGTGGGATTGGAACGCCGCGCGCAGGTCGAGGCCCAGTCGGCGACGGATCACCGGGAGATCGAAGCGGCTGCCGTTATACGTACAGATCGTCTCCACGCCCTCCAGCGCCTGCCAGACTGTGACATCGCTGATCTGTGTTCCGATCAACTGGATCAGGCCACGGTCGGGCGTATACAGACCCACCACCGTGATGGTACCGTCGAACGAGGTTTCGATATCCAGGTAGGCCTTCATCGGTACTTGAGCTTACCACAGGTCGTAAAAATTTCAATTCAAAAGCATGGGGCCGGCCGGTTTCGGTAGCGCGTGCTCCTGAGCCTGTGGTATTGTGACACACCGGCACGAACGGCTCCCTGTTTTCACGGGGACAGGTTACAAGGCAGACTATAATAAACTACCCCGCGGTAAGCCGCGAGGTATCGTCTTCCGCTCTGGCCCGTCATTCCGTGCTTGATACGGAATCCAGTCGGGTCCTCTGGATACCGGCTTCCGCCGGTATGACGAACCCGCGGTAAGCTGCGGGGAATGAACCCTCAGCAGATTTGGGAGAGAAACCAGATGCGCATTGGTATCATTGGACTACCGGCCTCCGGCAAGAGCACCGTGTACCGGCTGTTGACCCACGGCCAGCCAAGCCACCAGGCGGGCCAGTTGGGGGAGGCCTCAATCGCTGTGGTCAAGGTCCCCGATCCCCGTCTCGAACGTCTGGCCCTTATGTTTAAGCCGAAAAAGCTCACACCGGCCAGCTTCGAGCTCGTGGACTTCGCCCCGCTCGTGAAAGAATCGAGTAAACCCGCAAGCCCTGGCGGACAACTCTTCCCTCAGATGCGCCAGGCTACAGCCCTTCTCATGGTCGTTCGGGCCTTCGAGGACGAACGAGTCCCCCACATCGAAGGGCGGGTTGATCCGGCCAAGGACGCGGCGACGTTGCAGGCCGAGTTGGTATTGGCCGATCTGGATGTGGTCGAGAAGCGAATCGCCAGAATCGAGGAGGCGTTCCGAAAGGGAAAGAAGGGCGAGAGTCTCCAAGAACTGGCTCTCTTGAAGCGATGCTACGCAGCACTGCAGGAGGAACAGCCGCTGCGGGGGATGTCACTGACCGCTGAAGAGGAGCGCCTGCTTCGTGGCTTTCAGTTCCTGACGGCCAAGCCGAGCCTTCTGGTGGTCAACACCGGGGAAGAAGCGGGCGGAGAACCCCCCGACCTTCCCACTCTACCGGCTACGACAGACTTACAGTCGCGCCCCATTGCCCTCTCGGCCAAATTGGAACTGGAACTGGGCGATCTACCCCCAGAGGAGAGCTCGACGTTCCGCGCTGAGCTTGGCTTGGACGCTTCAGCGGAACCGCGACTGCGTCAGGCCTGCTATGACCTGCTGGGTGTGATGACGTTCTTTACGGTGGGGAGTGACGAGGTAAGAGCCTGGACTATCCCCCTTGGCGCCACGGCCCTTCAAGCAGCAGGGGCGATCCATAGCGACCTGGAAAAGGGGTTCATCAGAGCCGAGGTCGTCGCCTATGAGGCGCTCATCCGCTGCGGCTCGCTGGCGGCCACACGGCAGGACGGGTCGCTCCGGCTCGAAGGGAAGGACTACCGCGTGGTCGATGGCGATATCATGACAATCCGGTTCAATGTCTGATTCCCTCAGAGTCACACCGGCCGACGTATCCCGTTCCTATCAGCAAAGGTCGGGATCCTCGGCATCGCATTTATGCCCATTCTCCTGTAGAGGCTGAATTCAGCCCCTGGCCTGTTGCTTCCAGAAGGCTTCTGCGCGCTTCGCCAGTTCCTCCGGCGATACATCATCCTGGTGCGTGGCGATCCCCCAATGGTTGCCGCACAGGTCCTTTACATTCGCATGGCGATCTCCCCAGAACTGGTTCACCGGCTCCATCTGCGAGGTGGCACCCGCCTGGAGCGCACGCTTATACGTGGTGTCCACGTCGTTCACATATAGATACAGCGTGCCAGGCATCGGCGGACACTCGCCGCTTGCTTCGCCAAGCATCACGAACGAGTCACCGATCCTGACCTGGGCATGCCCGATCATGCCGTCCGGACGCGGCATGCGGAACACCTCCACCGCGTCAAAGGCTTGCTTCATAAAATCGATCAGTTTGTCCGCCCCCCGAACGTTCAGACAAGATGTGACGGTGTGAAAACCCTCGGGAATAGGTTTGGCTGCCATGGTTGCTTCCTCTCTTGCCAGTTGATGATGTAACGCGCGACGCCTTTGCAGGTTAACGCACGTATCCCAAACCACTTACCTGCTTAGCCAAATACAATCGAAATTTCGTCAACAGCGTTACGCCTCCTTCTTTCCTGTTGACTGCCGATCTCTTCGACCATCTGAACAACGAGTCGCATAGAGGAACCCTGATGAAGACGCGTCCCACTCCTCGCCATTGTTAGGCATGGCGCCACAAGACCTAGGGTAAGGCCTTGGGTTCGCCGTAAATAAAGTCGTCCATCACAACGACATCTTTGGCAGGCTTTTTCAAGATACGATTCCCACTGGTAATCCGCACCAGAAACACGCGTTCTTCACCATCAAACCCTACCCCCAGGAACGAAAGGCTGCCACGCTTCTTGGGTCCGCGTAGAACGTTCCGGCTGACGAGCAGCTCACCATTAACGTCGTAATATTCGATCTTCGTGCTATCGTCCCTGTTGACGTCGGTGAAGATCGCACCAAACCCGTTGACCGTTGCTCCCGTGGAACTGCCAGGCACAAAAAAGAGGATCTCTGTGATGTTACTGTCCAAGGCAGTGAAAAGCCGCTCGGGGCTGAAGGTACTGAAGAGCTTGGGAAGGCCGCGGTGGATATTGCCAAACCGCACTGGGGTGTCCCTCGGATTCTCGCTATCGGCGCTCACTTGGAAACCCGTTCCTGGGGTGAAAAAAACGACACCGCGCGGAGAATCGGTA
>DATMXF010000108.1:0-4494 GCA_035561835.1 Patescibacteria group bacterium | reverse complement strand
AGCATAATCCGATTATGGATGTGGCAAACGGGCGCCGTTGATGAGCAGCGTCACCTGGTCGAATGGGGTGAGCGCTGTCTTCAGGCCGTCGAGAAGCGCGACATTCCGATCGTTGACCAGGACCTCGACATCCTGCCGGAGCTGTCCCCCCTCAAATACGAACTCCTGGAACGCTGGGCTCATGACCTGCTTCAGCATCTCCAGGAGCTGCTCCACCGTACCGGCATCGATCCCGAACGAAGCCTTTCCCGCAACCCGCCGGATAGCGCCAAGGAATCGTACTTCAGCCATAGAGAATAGGGTCTAGGGTAGAGGGTATAGGGTAAAAACTGCTTCCCAAGAATCCGTCATATCTTTGCTGAACCCTTCACCCTAAACCCTATACCCTGCTCTCAATGAGATCGAGTTCTCTCAGTTTTTCTTGCGTTGGCACCCCTTGCGGGTCCCAACCTCGAAGGCGATAGTATTCGGGAAGCATCTCGCCGAGGCGGGCCACCTTCCCCTTGGCCGGTCCCGCTGGAATCGGCTCGTTCAGGATGCGATGAGGCAGGGTATCGTCTTTGGCGCTGAGGCCGGCCCTGAGGTTAAAGAGCCGCTCCAGGTTCCAGATCCGTTCGCCGATCTTGATGACTTCGTCCACCGTATAGCCGGCGCCCGTCGCCAGTTCCAACATCGCGTGCAGATCCGCTGGTCCCAGGGCAAAGGTAGTAAATATGCAGGTACCGGTCGAATCGACGAAGGCGGTGGCATCCTGAGAGGCTTTGGTCAGCGCCGCCTTCCCGTCGGTGGCGAACGGATCCACCTTCTGCGGAACACCGAATACCTCAGCCGCGATGGTGTAGCCACGCAGGTGACAGGCGCCCCGGTTCGAGGTAGCATACCCCAGCCCGATCCCTTGGGCCCCTCGTCCGTCGTACGCGGCGAACGCCTGCCGTTTGACCCCCATGAACAGTTCGGGGTGGCCGTACCGCTTGGCGAGCCGCGCGCCGCCCAGCGCCAGGATGGCGCCGAACCCCTCTCCCCTGCCCAGCTTCTCCGTCATCTCCACCAGGGCGTCCGCATCGCCGAAACGAAGCGGGCGGCCGATCTCACGTTCCGGGATGTAGCCTCGCTCGAACAGCTCCATGGCGGTGGCGATAGCCACGCCCGCCTCAATGGTGTCCATCCCCAGCTCATTGCACAGGTAGCCGGCCTTGGTGACAGCGGCCAGATCGTCCACGCCGGTCATGGCGCCAAGACCCCAGACGGTCTCATATTCCGGCCCTTCGCCAGCCCCCTTGAACGTTCCGGCCTTGACCTCGGTCACTCGCGCGCAGGCGATGGTGCAGGCAAAGCACCCTTTGTTCCGGATCAGAATCCTGTCATGGATAGTCTCGCCGCTGATTTTATCGGCACCTGCAAACTGGCCGAACTGGAAGTTGTTGGTCGGCATGAAGCCATGTGCGTTGATGACATTCACGATCCCGGGCGTGCCATACGTTGGCAGGCCCTCTCCCGAACCGTGATCTGCCTTGAGCTTCGCTACGGCCATGAGGCAGGCTTGCATGAATGCATGCGGCTGGGCGACCTTGACCGACCGAGTACCCCGGAAGATCACCGCCTTCAGGTTTTTCGATCCCATCACCGCGCCCACCCCGGATCGCCCTGCAGCCCGATGTTTGTCGTTGATGATGCAGGCGGTCAGGCTCAGGGTCTCACCCGCCGGCCCGATGCTGCAGATCTTGGCATCGGCGTGAGTTGCCGCTCGAAGGGCGTCCTCAGTCTCGTGCGTGGACTGCCCCCAGACCTGGGCGGCATCCCGAATCTCCACCCGGTCGTTATTGACCCAGAGGTACACCGGATGCGGCGCCTTCCCCTCCACAATCACCAGGTCGTACCCGGCGTACCTCATCTCGGCGCCGACATAGCCACCGGAATTGGAGCAGGCGATCGCGCCGGTGAGGGGCGACTTGGTCACTGCCATATACCGGCCGCCTGTCGGGGCGTTCGTACCGGTGAGCGGGCCGGTGGCGAGGATCAGTTTATTAGCCGGCCCAAGCGGATCGAGCGTTGGGTTGATCTCATCGTACAGGATCTTCGTCGCCAGGCCGCGACCGCCGATGTACGCCCTGGCGAGATGGCGGTCCAGCGGCTCCTTCGCCACGCTGCCGTTGCTCAGGTTGACTCTGAGGATCGTCCCGGTCCAGCCCATCACCCTGCCATCTCCTTGTAGACTTCCTTCATCCGAAGGGCGATCGCCGCCTGCTTGGCCTTAGGTCCCTCGTCCTCATCGGTAAAGAGTAGCGCCTTCGGCGTACAGAACTTTACGCATTCCGGATCGCCGTCGATCGAGAGACAGAGATCGCACTTCTCGGCCTTGCCGTGGTCGGCATACAGCTCTATTGCCCCAAACGGGCAGGCCAGGACGCACATCTTGCAGCCGACGCATTTGTCGTCGACCACGCAGTACGCCATGTAGTCATCGTTGCGAAGGATAGCGGTGGTGGGGCAGATCTTCGCACACCAGGCTTCGGTGCACTGAGTGCAGGCAGTGGGGATGTAGACCGCTTCTTCAAGGAAGATACTGACCTTGATGCGCGATCGGCTGGGGTTAAACTCGCCGTAGTGTTTTACGGAGCAGGCCAGCTCACAGGCCCGGCAGGCGGTACACCGTTCGGGGATGATACTGAGAACCTTCGCCATTCCAACCTCCGTCTAGCTTGAATGAGTTGCGACCATTCCCATCTAACCTCACGCGGTCACCTCTGTCAAGGGTATTCAGGTTGCACGCAGGACAACGAAGGACTATGATTGTGCGTGAAGACCGACGTACCCGACACGGACTGAAAGGGGGTCCGCCTGTGACCGGCTTTGTGTCCATAGTCTCGCTTCTCGCTCTGCTGGGTGTGCTCATGGCCTCGCCGGCCACGGCGGGGGTCGAGCTCGTCCCCGTAGTCGACGGTTTAAGCGAGCCGGTGTATGTCACCCACGCCCGCGATGGGAGCGGGCGGCTCTTTCTCGTTGAGCAAGCGGGACAGATCAAAGTTCTCCAACCGGGAGCCACCACACCAACGGTGTTTCTCGATATCAGAGGGCGGGTTCGCTCTTTCAGTGACGAACAGGGCTTGCTCGGCCTCGCGTTCCATCCGCAGTTTGTTACCAATCGCCGGTTCTTCGTCAACTACACGCGCCAGCACGATGGCGCAACCGTAATCGCCGAATATCTGGCCTCCGCTACGAACCCGAACCTCGCCGAGGCGGCTGAGACTGTGCTCCTGGTTGTGCCGCAGCCCTACGCCAACCACAATGGGGGCATGATCGAGTTCGGCCCAGACGGCTTACTGTACATTGGGATGGGAGACGGGGGCGAAGGGAACGATCCCGGCAATCGCGCGCAGAACATCAACGAGCTGCTCGGCAAGATCCTGCGGATCGACGTCGACCATCCGAACATACCCTATTCGTCGCCGCCGGACAATCCCTTCGGTGCCGTGCCCGGCCGGGATGAGATCTATGCGCTAGGCTTGCGGAACCCGTGGCGCTTTTCTTTTGATCGGGCTACGAACGAGCTGTACGCCGCCGATGTGGGGCAGAATGCGTTCGAAGAGATCGATCTGGTCGTCCGTGGTGGCAACTACGGCTGGCGGGTGTTTGAGGGCGAGCACTGCACGAACAACGATCCGGCGCTCTGCAACAGCGGCGGCTTCGTCCCACCCATCGCCGAGTATCCAAACGCCGGAGCACGCTGCGCCATCACCGGCGGCTACGTCTACCGGGGTAACGCGTCCACGCTCCCGGTCGGTAGTTACGTGTTTGGCGATTTCTGCAGTGGGGAGATCCTCCTGCTGAGCGGGGGCGTCCAGACCGTTCTACTCGACACCAGCCTTCTGATCGCGTCCTTCGGCGAGGACGAAGGCGGGGAGCTCTATGTGGTGGATCTGGGCGGGACAGTGTACCGCATCGCCAATCACGAGGCCCCGCCTACCATCGGCCCGGATCTCATCGGGACCTGGAACCCGGTGAGCCAGAGCTGTCGTAAGAATCGGTGCAAGCTCCGAGGCTCCGTGCGGGTGGTCAACCAGGGGAACGCGACCGCACCAGCCTCCCGTCTGCGGATACTCCTCTCCGACGATGCTGTCCTGGATCCGAGTGATACGGTGCTCAAGGAATCGAAGATCAAGAAGCTCAAACCGGGGCGGGGGAAAACGAGCAAGGTCAAGGTGACGCTTCCCCTGGGGGTTAACGCCGCGGGTAAGTATCTGTTCGCTCTGATCGATGCGCTTCACGGGGTCGCAGAACTCGATGAGACGAACAATGTATCGATCGCTGGACCAATCCCCTAGGCATCACGACGCGGCTCCTTCATATCGATCCTAACTTTCCCTTGACGGCGTTGAAGCAGGACGGCTACAGTTCTACACATGAAGTTTCAACGTAAATTGCTGCTTGGCTTCGCGCTTATGGTTGTGCCTGTCCTGCTGATCGGCGTACAGGCCGTGTGGAATAATCGGGAGG
>DATMXF010000107.1:0-4508 GCA_035561835.1 Patescibacteria group bacterium | reverse complement strand
CTACCCTCACGAACCGCGCCGGGACTGGGAAGGTGCGCTTGCTGCCATTCGCCAGTTGGCTCACAAGCACGGCGCAGAGTTGATCGCTATCGGCAACGGTACAGCCAGCCGGGAAACCGACAAGCTTGCCGCCGATCTCATCACGCGCCACCCCGAATTGAAACTGACCAAGGCGGTGGTGTCGGAGGCAGGGGCCTCCGTGTATTCAGCCTCCGAACTGGCCTCGAAGGAATTGCCAGATATAGACGTCTCTTTGCGGGGCGCCGTGTCCATCGCGCGCCGTCTGCAGGACCCCCTGGCAGAACTGGTCAAGATCGACCCGAAGAGCATCGGCGTCGGCCAGTATCAACACGATGTGAATCAGGGCAAGCTGGCAAAGTCGCTCGGCACAGTGATCGAGGACTGTGTGAACTCGGTCGGCGTCGATGTCAATACCGCATCCGTGCCCCTACTGACTCGCATCTCCGGCCTCACCCCGACACTTGCCGGTAACATCGTCAGCTACCGCGATCAGCATGGCGCCTTCAAGAGCCGCAAGCAGTTGCGGCTTGTCCCCCGCCTGGGCGACAAGACATTCGAACTGGCTGCCGGTTTCTTGCGCATCAACAATGGCGACAACCCGCTCGATGCCTCGGCTGTGCATCCGGAAGCCTATCCCGTCGTCGAGCGAATTCTCGCCGACATCAGGAAGGGCATCCGTGAAGTGATCGGCGACGACAAGGCCGTGCGCGCCCTCAAGCCCGAGAAATACACCGATGACAAGTTCGGCCTGCCCACGGTTCAGGATATTCTCACGGAACTCGAAAAACCCGGTCGCGATCCGCGACCTGAGTTCAAGACTGTCGTATTCCGCGAAGGGGTTGAAAACCTCGGGGACCTTGAGCCCGGGATGATGCTGGAAGGCATCGTCACCAATGTCGCCAATTTCGGCGCCTTTGTCGATATCGGCGTACACCAGGACGGTCTCGTCCACGTCTCAGCGCTTGCCAACAAGTTTGTCAAAGACCCGCACAGTATCGTCAAGGCGGGCGACGTCGTGAAGGTGAAAGTGTTGGAGGTCGATATCGCACGCAAGCGCATTGCCCTGACGATGCGCCTGACGGATGAAGTCACAGCGAGGATTGACGGCACCATGTCGCATCGAAGAGGCAAACCCCCGCTACCGAACCCAGACGCATTACAACAACGCGGTGCGATTGCAGCGGCTTTCGCGAAGTTGAATCAGCGATGCCAGTGACGCAGGCTATTCTCGTTCGCCGACCGAGTGATCTGACGGTTGCCTGGGCGCAACGCATCGTTGCGCAACATGCTGCAGACACCACGGTATCGGCGGTCAATGTGCTGTCCGCTGATATCGGGACGACAACGCGGGTGCGCGTCGCGGTTGAACACAATGGGCCGGAGACGTTGCCCCGTCGTTGGTTCGTGAAACTGCCGTCGCGATCTTGGCGAGCCTGGTGCATTACTGCGTTACCCCGCCTCCTCCAGACGGAAGTGCGTTTCTATCAGGAAGTGACGCAGGCTGTCCCTATACTTCAGCCCACCATCTTAGCGGCGCAGAGCCAGGCCGGACGGGGTACGACGCTGGTCCTTGCCGATATGACAGAACATGGCGCCGTTCTCGGCGCTCCCGGGGATGCGTTGACCGCCGCCCAAGCGACCATGGTGATCGAACAACTGGCCAGACTTCACGTGCAGTTTTGGAATAAAGCGAGTCTCGATCACGAATATCGCTGGCTGGCTGGTCCTGTCCGGTGCTGGGAAGATCGATTAGGAACAGCCCTGGCAGTGCCGCTGATGCAACGGGGGTTACGGCGTGCCGGGAGTGCCGTTCCCATCGCGCTCCACGCCCCCGCTGTACAGTATGCGCGCCGGCGTCGCCACGTGATGCGCTTGCTTGCAGACGGCCCACGCACCCTCGTCCATCACGATGTACACCCCGGCAATCTCTTCTGGCAGCAGTCCCAACCAGGATTCCTCGACTGGCAGCTCGTCCGTATTGGTGAGGGGATTGGCGATGTCGCGTACTTTGTGGCTACGGCGCTCACACCTGACATCCGGCGGACGTGCGAAGCGCGCCTGCTCGCACGGTATCAAGAGGTTCTTGAGGACCATCAAATCGCGAATCTCGATTCCACAACGCTACGGCAACGATATCGCGCCCATCTCAGCTATGCCTTTGAGGCTATGGTAGTGACGCTTGCGGTCGGTGACATGATGCCCCTGGAGAGCAATCTGGAGCTTATTCGCCGAGCGGCCGCGGCGGTTGAGGATCACGATGCGTTTGCAGTCATACCGGCGAGGAGCGCCTATCTCGGTTGATCCTTATTATACGAGGTCCTTGCCAAGAGAGGCGATTGGAAGCGTGAAGCGGACGGTGGTCCCTTTGTTCAATTCGCTTTCGATAGCAAGCTCCCCGCCCTGCGCCTTGACCAGGTGCTTCACGATGGCCAATCCGAGTCCGGTCCCGCCCAGCTCTCGGGAGCGAGCCCTGTCTACGCGATAGAACCGCTCTGTAATTCTTGGCAGGTCCTGGGAAGGTATGCCGATGCCGGTATCCTGCACCGCGATTTCGACCGCCTCGCTGAGGGTCTGTGTTTCAGGCGTCGGGTGTCGGGTTTCGGATTCTGAACCTTGAACCTTGAACCTTGAACCTTGAACAATCTTCGCCGTGACCGTCACTCGCCCGCCCTTTGGTGTGAACTTGAGGCCGTTGTCCAGGAGATTGATCAGGATCTGCACCAGACGGTCGCGGTCGGCCAGGACGGGCGGCAGTTCATGGGGAAGCTCGGTCCGAAGTTCGATCTCCTGCTTGGCTGCCTGCGGTCCATAGATGGTCGTGGCATTTTGTAACACGTCAGCAAGGACTGTCGGTTGCCGATGAAGCGTGACCCTTCCCAATTCGAGGTTGGAGAGGTCCATAAGGTCATCGACGAGCCGACCTAAACGCTCGGTGTGCTTGTGGATCACCTCAAGGAACGGACGAGCATGCTTCCGATCCTCAAGCCCCCCCTCCAAAAGGGTCTCCAGATACCCCCTGATCGAGGTCAGGGGAGTCCTCAGCTCATGGGAGACATTGGCCACGAACTCGGTGCGCACCATCTCCAGGCGCCGCAGCTCGGTCACATCATGCAGCACCAGCATAGCGCCTGCTGTCTGCGCCCGGCCCTTCAGGGGAGAGGCGTGTACTTGAAGAACGCGCTGCACCGGAGTAAAGATCCGAAGCTCCTGCCGGGCAAACGTTCCCTCTTTGAGCGTTTGATCCAGGAGATCGAGCATCTCCTTGTTGCGAATGACTTCCAGGAAGGGCCGTCCGGCCGCTGCGACGGATGAGGCATCGAGAAGTCGGCAGGCGCTGGCGTTGATGAGCAGGATGCGATTCGATCCATCGACCGCTACTACGCCTTCCACCATGCTATCCAGGATGGCGGTTCCCTTTGCGCGCTCTCCTTCCAGTTCGGCCAGCCGATCCTCCAGCCGTTGTGCCATCAGATTCAAAGCACGTCCCAACTGACCGATTTCATCGGAAGAGGGCGCGGGCATCCTACGGGAGAAGTCGCCTTCGGCCATGCGGCGGGCCACGGTCGTCATCTCCGCAATGGGCCGTGTCACCACCTGACGAGCGAAGAGAGATCCCAGGGTAACCGCCGTTGCGATGGCCAGCAGACCTCCAATGAAGAGTGTTGGCCTGTTTATTCTCGGTTCATTCGTCGAAGCGAGGAGATATACGCCCACTACGACAACGATGGCCAGTACGACAACGAGATACGTGGCGATCAGCTTGCGTTGAAACCCGCCTTCAATCCGTAGCATCCTTACCGTTCCGCCGATCAGGCGTCCTGGTCGAACCGGTACCCGACACTCTTGACCGTGACGATCCGCGTGGCCTCCGGTCCCAACTTCTCACGGAGACGCCGAACATGGACATCGACGGTCCTCGATTCGATCTCCGAGGCTCGTTCGTATCCCCACACCCGCTCCAAAAGGTAGTCGCGAGTAAGCACCCGGCCTTTGGCAAGGATCAGAGCCTTCAGCAGGTCGAATTCCTTCGTTGTCAACTCTATTGGCCGGTCTCGGACGGCGACGGTATACCGGCCGAAATCGATCTGCAGGTTGCCGGCCTTCATTACCTCTTCGCCTTGGAGCTCTTCGCTCCTACGGATCAGGGCCTTCACCCTCGCCACCAGCTCCCGCGGGCCAAACGGCTTGGTGAGATAGTCGTCGCCGCCCAGTTCCAGGCCAAGCACTTTATCGGCCTCTTCCGCCTTGGCGGTCAGCATCAGGATCGGGAGTCGGGCCGTCTCCGGTTCCTTGCGGAGCCGTCGGCAGAGATCCAGTCCGCTTAAGTGCGGCAGCATCAGATCCAGGACCAATAGACCGGGTCGTTCCCGTTTGATCAACTCCAACGCCTGAAGGCCGTCATGTGCCTGAACGACATGGAATCCCTCGCGCTCCAGATGATACGCGACCAGGGCGGTGATATCTTTTTCGTCGTCGACCACAAGAAC
>DATMXF010000106.1:0-7791 GCA_035561835.1 Patescibacteria group bacterium | reverse complement strand
ACGCTGAACCCTCTCCAGTGAAACTCTACGAGGTGGAAACCGGCAGCAACCGGCACTGCGCGAGGGCCGCGGAGCTCTTTGGCCAACCCGATCCGCCTGCCATCGACGAAGATCTCCGCATCCTCCGGCGTCACATCGATCTGCAGGGCACCACTGGGTGGCGGGTATGGCGGGGGCGCATTGGCATATCCGGAACCATGCGCTCTATCCACCTGCTCGCTTTGAACCGCATCACCCGTCAGCGCGCCGGTAACGGCGCCTACCGCTGCGCCGATGGCCGCGCCTTTACCGGGCGAACCTGCGATCCCGCCAAGAGTGGCGCCGGCCGCAGCGCCGATCGCGGCGCCCCCCAACGTCCCGCTCTCTCTGGGTGTCGGGGGCGTCGCGCACCCCGTGAACACCAGTAGGCAGATTCCACTTACCGCGATATACTGTCTCATCGCACCTCACCTCCGGTGAAACTATAGCACAGCCTCAAGAACGGCCACAACTAGCGCAGCGCCATTATAGTTCTGACGCCGCAACCCGGAAGCCACCTTGCACAATCCCCCGTTCCCCCCTTTCCATTGGGGAGGATTAGTGGGGGAATTACAGGGTAGCGATGAAAGGCGGCTTTCTGAGCAATTGACGGGCTCTTCATGCGGATGCTAGGATACGATCGCCAGGCGGAACTGACTTTTACACTGAAAGGAGAAGATGATGCAGAAAGCTCTTTCTCTCAAACAAGGGGTCGCGTTGCTGTTGTGTCTATTCTTGGTTACAGGCGGCACCTTCGGCTGTGCAGCGCTCGAAGAGCAGGTAAAGGCACATCCTGAGACGGCTCTTGGCGCCGGCATCGGGGCTGCTGCCGGCATGTTGACCGGAGGGCTGATCTTCGGCAACGCCGCCGGGACTCTGTTGGGCGGCCTCGTGGGAGGCCTCACAGGTGGCGTCGTTGGCAATGTAATAGAGGCGCGATCCCAAGATCGAGCGGCAACGTCCCAACAGTACAATTATAGCCCGGCGCAGGGAACCATGGTCAAGATCGAAGCTGTCGAGGTTCATCCCGCTCAGATCCGCCCAGGCGACACGATCAATCTCAACATGAGGTTTGCCGTGCTGACTCCGAACGTTCAGCAAACCCTTCAGGTTTCAGAGCGCCGGCAGATCTTTCTTAATAGTTCAGTGGTTGGCGACTCGACCTTGCAAGTACAGCGAATGGGTGGGACCTGGACCAGCAGTCAGCCGCTCACCCTCCCCGCGAACGCAGCAAGTGGGAGCTATCGGGTAGTCATGAGCGTGACGGCTGACGGTACGGAGGCAACCCAACAGACCACCTTCACTGTTGTCCGGTAAACGACCATTCACCCTATCGACGAGACGCGCTCCGACTGACTATAAAGAGGCGCACTATTGAGACTTGCACAAGTAATGCGACATGTGATCGTCGTGTCGGCTTGAATTACTGGGTCCTCATGAGATGCCGGTTGTCACATTCTTTTTGCAAGAGTCGATAAGAATGCCGCTCAAAGATGAGATCGTTACGGCCGTCGATCGACTATCGAGCACGCTGATCACTGCCAGCCGCTTCCTCCACCTGCATCCGGAGTTGGCCTACGAGGAGCGGGAGTCGGCACAACATCTGACCTCACTCCTCAAAGCGCACGACTTCGAGGTCATCGAGGGGGTTGGGGGGCTGCCAACAGCCTTTGTTGCCAAGGCGGGTGTCGATCATCCATCAGCAACCATCGCCTTTCTTGCCGAATATGATGCATTGCCCGCGCTCGGCCATGCCTGCGGCCACAACCTGATTGCCACCGGTTCCATTGGCGCTGCCCTGGCCTTACAGCCATTTCTATCTACACTCGGGGGTCAGGTGCTGGTGGTCGGTTGTCCCGCCGAAGAGAAAGGCGGCGGCAAGATTGCCCTGGTGAAAGCGGGCCTGTTTGCCAACGTCGACGCCGCACTCTTGGTCCACCCCAGCAATCGAACCGAGATCTTCAAGGGTGCATTAGCGATGCGGGCGCTCCATGTGGAGTTCTTCGGAAAGGCGAGCCACGCGGCGGCAGCCCCCCATCTCGGTATCAATGCGCTCGATGCATTGATACTCACCTTCACGAATCTCAATGCGCTTCGCCAACAGCTACAAGACGACGCCCGGATCCACGGGATCATCACCGACGGCGGTTGTGCGCCTAACATCATTCCTGACTATGCCGCCGCCAGGTTTTGCATTCGAGCGCTGGACCTTGAGTATCTGCACAACCTGCATCGTCGCGTAGTCGCCTGCTTCGAGGCTGCGGCCAAGGCCACAGGCACCACAGTTGCGATTCATGAGGAAGGTGAGGAGTATCATCCGATGAATTGCAACCGAGCGCTGGGCGCCCTCTTTCGCGCGAATCTGGAGGCATTGGGTGAGGTTGTGGAGCAAACACCCGAGGATCAAGAAACAGGTTCCACCGATGTGGGCAATGTCAGTCAGGTAGTTCCCACAATCCATCCGACCATCGCGCTTACCGATCACGTCGACGTGGTCTGCCACTCCGCGGCCTTCGCCCAAGCCGCTGGTGGGCCCGACGGAGATCGAGCCATGCTTACCGCTGCCAAAGCGCTGGCCATGACTGCGGCAGATCTCTTCACAGACCCTGCCGCACGACGGCAAGTCCAGAAAGAGTTTGAGCAGCGGCTCTCTCGGCGTTCCGGTATCGGCTAATCAGTGCCAGGTATCGGCGTCACAAGCTCATGAAGGTCATTGGTCTCATGTCGGGGACGTCGGCCGACGGAATCGATGCCGCACTGCTGGAAATCGGTCCAAGGCAGGCACTGCCGAAGCTCCAGCTCCTGCACTTCGCGGTAGTTCCTTTTCCTGGTGGGCTTCGGGAACGGATTTTGCGAGTAGCAGATGTTGGGTCGGGCTCCACCGCTGAGATCTGTCGCTTGAATGTCCTGCTTGGTGAACTCTTCGCAAAAGCGGCGATCTCGGTGGCCCGGCGTGCCGGCGTCCCCTTGCGTGATGTGGCCCTAATCGGTTCCCACGGGCAGACCATCGCTCACTTCCCGAACCCCGCGGTTGAGTACGGCGTGTCGGTCCGCTCCACGTTGCAGATCGGTGAGCCGTCGGTCATCGCCGAGCGAACGGGAGTGACAACCGTAGCCGACTTCCGCCCGAGAGATATGGCCGCAGGCGGAGAGGGGGCGCCGCTCACCCCCTATCTGCATGCGCTTCTGTTTCGACATCTCCGACGGGACCGGATCGTCCTGAACCTTGGGGGAATCGCCAACCTCACCTTTCTGCCGAAGGGGTATGGGCTTCGCGGCGCGCTGGCCTTTGACACGGGACCTGGCAATGTCTTGATCGATGGGCTCGTGGCACGACTGACCGGGGGTGCAATGGGCGTTGACCTGGATGGCAGGATCGCCGCCTCTGGGGAGGTAGATCCTCGTCTGCTGCGATGGCTCATGACTCACCCCTACTTTCGTCGCAAGCCACCCAAAAGCACGGGGCGGGAAGAGTTCGGCCCTACCCTAATTGACGCCCTGCTCCGCCGTGCGGCAGCCCGTGGCATCACAGAGGAGGATCTAGTGGCAACCGTTACAGCCTTCACGGCGGAGTCGGTGGCGCTTCACGTCCAACGCGACCTCTCACGCAGTATCGCTTCGGCAGAACTGATCGTTTGTGGCGGCGGCGCCGACAACCCGATGCTGATCAAGGGACTTGAGGCCGCGCTGCCTGCATGCCGTCTCCTCACCGCCGATGAGGCGGGCTTTCCAGGGCGGGCCATCGAGGCTTCAGCTTTCGCCCTGCTCGCCTATCTCACCGCCCATGGCCTGCCGGGGAACCTCCCCCGCATCACCGGGGCGACCCATCCCGCGGTCCTGGGCAAGATTATCCCGGGGCGGACCTTTCGAGGACTACGATGACAACTCCAGCGTATTACGAAGCCGTTATTCGATTGCTCAGCGAGATCCAGCGAAGCCAGGCGGAGGCGATCGACAAAGCTGCCGATCTGATCTTCTCATCTCTCGTGGCTGACGGTGTCCTGCACATCTTTGGAAGTGGTCACTCCCATTCAGTGGCTGAAGAGGCGTTCCATCGCGCCGGTGGGCTTGTTCCCGTCAATACCATGACCGAGCCGTTCCTGAGCCCGCTCACGTCCCCAAAAAAGAGCGGACGGTTGGAGCGGCTCAGCGGCCTTGCCGCGATTCTTCTCGACTACCATGAGCCGCGGCCTAACGAGGTCCTCATCATTATCTCCAACGCCGGGATCAACCCGGTCCCGGTTGAGCTGGCGCTTGAGGCGAAGAAACGAGAACTCGCAGTGATCGCCATCACGTCGCTGCACCACGCCCAAGCCGTCTCGTCTCGTCATATTAGCGCTAAGCGTCTCTTCGAGGTAGCGGACCTCGTCATCGACAACGGCGGCGAAGCCGGCGATGGTGCCCTCACCTTCCCCGGTCTTGCGGCAAAGGTGGGACCGACCTCACTTGTCGCTGGAGCCTTCATCATCAACTCCATCGTCTGTGGCGTCGTGGAGCGGTTTATCGCGAATGGACTCACCCCACCCATCTATCTTAGCGCCAATCTACCAGGAGGCGATGAGCACAATCGCCAACTTGAAGCGAAATATAAGGGACGGATCAAACTATTGGGTTGAAAACCAATTTTCATTCGCTCGGCCGCGGGTTGGGTAGAGTCTGACACTCGTCATGGGCGAAGGCCTGGACCAGCGTGACCCGAGTAAATCTGTTAGGCTATACTGGAATCGGCGATATACCCTAAACCCTATACCCTACACCCTGCTTGTGAATGATGGCTACCTATGACCTAGTGATTCGAGACGCCGATCTCATCGACGGGACCGGGACCCCTGCGCGGCGAGCTGATCTCGCCGTAGCCGACGACCGGATCGCAGAGATCGGGCGGATCGCCCCATCCATGGGGTATCGGGTGATCGAGGCAGCCGGTCTCACGCTTTCTCCTGGCTTCGTGGATATCCACTCTCACTCCGATTACCATCTCCTACTCCAGCCGACGGCTGACAGCGCCATTCGACAGGGGGTGACCGTCGAGATCGGGGGCAATTGCGGGTACTCTGCCGCGCCGATATGGGGGCCCTGGCTGGAAGAGCGGACAGCCACCTACCGGGACCTCTACGACCTCGACCATAATTGGCACAGCGTGGCAGACTACTTTAAGCGGCTGGAGGCTACAAAGATCTCCGAGAACTTCGGCCTCCTGATAGGCCACAACACGCTGCGGGGCTCAGCTATGGGAGGCGCCAACCGCCCGCCCTCATCGCAAGAGCTGAAGGCGATGGTTGAGGGAGCGCGACAAGGGATGGCCGAGGGCGCGCTTGGCTTGTCCACAGGCCTGGTGTACGCCCCGGCCTGCTTCTCTAAACCTGAAGAAGTTGCTGCGATTGCCGCGGCAGTGCGGGAAGCTGGTGGCGTGCTCACCTGTCACATGCGGAGCGAAGGCGATCGGTTGCTTGAGGCGATCGAGGAGATTATCGGAGTGGCGGAGCTGGCGAAGATCCCTCTTCAGATCTCCCACCTCAAGACCTCCGGCGAGCGCAACTGGCCGAAGCTGGCTGTGGCGTTTCGACTCATCGAAGATGCACAGGCGAGAGGCCTTGACATCTCCTGCGACCGATACCCCTACACTGCCTCCAATACCGGGCTTCAGGCCGTGTTACCGGACTGGGTCTTAGAAGGCGGGCAACGGGAGCGGGTCGAACGGTTACGCAACGCGGCAGCACGCGCACGGATCGTACAGGAGCTAACCGCCCACTATCCACGTGATTACTGGTCGCGACTGATGATCTCCGAAGTGACCCGGCGGGAGCATCGGCGGTACGAAGGATTGCGCATCAGCGAGGCGGCACAAAGAGTCGAAAAGGAGCCGATCGACTTCGTCATTGAGCTGCTACTGGCAGAGCAAATGCAGGTCGATGCTATCTTCTTCACCATGTGTGAAAACAACCTGAACGCGATTCTCCAGAAGCCGTATGCGATGATCGGATCAGATTCCGGCTGTCGCAGCCATGAGGGTCCGCTCAGTCAGGGTCGTCCTCATCCGAGAACCTTCGGAACCTTCCCGCGGGTACTGAGCCACTTTGTACGGGAACGACAGGTGCTCGACCTGCCAACCGCCGTCAGAAAGATGACCTGGGATCCGTGCCGCAAGCTCGGCCTGCTGGACCGGGGGCGTTTACAGCCTGGCTGCATGGCCGACTTGGTCCTCTTCGACGCAACGATCGTATCCGACCGGGCGACCTACGAAGTGCCGATCCAGTACCCGGTCGGCATCCATCACGTCTTCGTAAACGGGGTCCCGGTGGTGGAGGCCGGCGAGCATACCGGCGCCAGACCAGGCCGCGTCGTGCGGAGCAGTGGGCTTAGGCGCCATGAGGAGTAGCACCCCATGAGGCCAAGCCGCACCACGGTGTACGACAATATAATTCCGGGTCTGTTTGGTCCATCTGGTCCAGACCACACGACAAAATAGACCGAACAGACGAGATAGACCAGATAGACGCAATAGACCTTTTCTGAGGAACAGATGCGACCGAGGATCGGGATTACGAGCTGGCATTATCAGGACGACGACGAGTGCTGGAACGCACTCCTGGAGGGTTACTCCCACGCGGTCCTGGAGGCTGGCGGCTTACCGCTAATCCTGCCCATCCCCTATACGGAGCCCGTCCTGAGCCCCGTCGAAGGGCCTACCCTGACCGAGGCATACCTGAACGCGATCGATGGGCTCCTGCTGACCGGAGGGGCCGACATCCACCCCTCCTTCTACGGCCAAACCGTCCTCGAACATTGCGGTGAGATCGACGAAGAGCGGGATCGCTTTGAAGTACAGTTGGTTCACGCCGCCCGCAGCCGCGACCTGCCGCTCTTAGGGATCTGCCGCGGGCTTCAGGTCCTGAATGTGGCTCTGGGCGGCAGCCTTTACCAGGACCTTTCCTATAGAAAAGAGACCAACCCGGCGCATCAGAGTCCTCGCGAGCAACGCGGCGAACCGGTCCACCAGGTCGCCATTGCGGAAGGCTCACGCCTTGCCGGCATTCTCGGCATTCGAGAGTTGCGCGTGACCAGCACCCATCACCAAATTATCCGTGACCTGGCGCCGGGCCTCACGGTCAACGCCGTGGCCCCAGACGGAGTCGTCGAAGGGGTTGAGGGCGCCGGACGATTTCTCCTCGCCGTCCATTGGCACCCCGAACGGATGTTTACACATCATCCCGAACAGCTTGCGCTCTTTCGCGCGCTCGTCGAGGCAGCCGTCCGATCCGCTCAAACACAGAGTCCAGAGTGTAGGCAATAGGATCCGGGGTCAACCGCGGCAAACCTGTGCAACCCGTAAACCCCCACCCTCTACCCTCCACCCTGTCTCTTACCGCTGCCCCACACATTCCTCTTTGGCTGTCGCGATGAGGTCGTTGAAGGGCGGGGTGACGTCTTTGATCGATTCGTGCCAACTGCTGCCGCGCGCCTTCTGAACCTCGCGCAGCGAGATCCACGACGCGCAGGTCCGACCGCTGTGAAGCCAGAGCCGCAGCCCATTACGCTCCGCGTCGATCTCCTGGGCCAAGGTATAGTCGTTGTTCCTCGTTATTCCCTCCACGATCCCAGCCAGCAGAATCCCGCCAGGCACGACCGCGATGGCGACGTTCTCCGCCGCCTGACGCGCGCCCGATGGATCCGTTTCGGCTACGGGATGGGCCAGCAGGTCGTGACCCATACTGTGGGCAATGAGTTGGGCCAACTCATCGTCGGACCCATCGCGAGCTATCGCCTGACTGA
>DATMXF010000105.1:0-8374 GCA_035561835.1 Patescibacteria group bacterium | reverse complement strand
AGGTACTCGAGAGCAACGAGGGCCATGGTGGAGAATGGGTGCCTTGGCCTTATCAAATTATTAAAGAGGACCAGTTGCCGGCGAGGCTCTCGAGTGTGGATTGAGGTGGGGATCCGTTGCTAAGCCATTGTGAGGGACAATTGAAGCGAAGTTTAAAATTCCTGGCAGCGGTGGCTGGGACGGCCTGCTTCCTTGTCGCGCTCGGCGTCTGGGCTGCCGGCTTGGGGAGTTGGCGTACAGCCGCGCCTATGCCGCTCGAACGAACCGAGGTGGCGACGGCAGCTCTCGATGGAAAAATCTACGTGATCGGGGGGTTCAAGACGTTCTTCATCGGGGGCGTCACCGATGCCGTTCAGAAGTACGACCCGGCTCTTGACCGGTGGGAGGACCGGGCGCCGCTTCCCCAGGCGCTGCATCACGTGGCAGTCGCCGGCATAGACGGCAAGCTGTATGTGGTCGGCGGGTATCTCCATGTCTGGCCTTGGCAGCCGGTGGCCAGCCTTTGGCGGTACGACCCTTCCACTGACCGGTGGGAGGCAAGGCGGCCGATGCCTACCGCGCGAGGGGCGCTGGCCGTGGCCGTGCTGAATCGAAAGCTGTATGCGGTTGGGGGGATGGCTGACCAGGTGCTCCGTGCCACTGAGGAGTACGACCCAGCCACAGATATCTGGCGCGAGCGGGCACCGATGCCGACCGGTCGCGATCACCTGGCGGCCGCGGCGCTGGAGGGTACGCTCTACGCAGTGGGTGGCCGCGTCGGATCGCTGGACCGGAATCTGGCTGTCATAGAGGCCTACGATCCGGCCGCCGATCGATGGGAGGCGAGGCGGCCGATGCCGAGCCCGAGGGGTGGTATCGCTGCCGCGGCCTTGGGCGGCCGATTGTTTGTCTTCGGCGGTGAGGAATCCACAAGGACCTTGGCCCAGACGGAAGCCTACGATCCGGTCACTGACCGATGGACAACGATGGCACCGATGCCGACGGCGCGACATGGTCTTGGCGCGGCGGCGGTCGGCGGCAAGATTTACGTTATTGGTGGAGGCATCAGACCACGTGCCTCCAGGAGCAATCTGAATGAGGTCTTCAACCCCGGCCCATGACGCATCTATTACGCCGTAAGTCAGGGCGGTAATCGCGTATTGACGGGATTATCTTGAAGGACTATACTCTACCCTAGTAGGGTATATAACCTGAAACCCGTTCAGAGGTAGAGATGATCGATGATGAGATGAAACAGAAGGCGCTGGCTCGCCTGAGTCGGATTGAGGGCCAAGTGCAGGGCGTACAGCGAATGGTGGAGGAGGGGAAGTACTGTGTCGATATCCTGCTCCAGCTTTCCGCTATCCAAGGAGCGTTGGAGCAGGTTCGCAAGATCCTCCTTGGCCGCCATATTGAATCGTGCGTCGCAGAGGCAATGGCCTCCGAACGGGCGGAGGATCGCCAGAAGAAGATCGAGGAACTTATGGAAGTCTTTGCGCGCTACGGCCGGTAGGGCAATTGGAAGCACTCAGCTCTCAGCCTTCAGAAGACACAGACCGGAAACGAGCAATAGTGAGGATAATTCAGTGGATTCGGTGTCCCTGGGGTCATTGCTCTTGCATCTCGTGCTGATCGCTGATTGCTGACAGCTGACTGCTAACAAGTGACGGAGTGACCAGGTGCGATACGATGCGATTGTGGTAGGCGGCGGGCCTGCAGGGGCAACGGCGGCGCTGACGCTGGCCAAGGCCGGCGCCCGAGTGCTATTGGTAGAACGACGAAGATTGCCTCGCTATAAGGCGTGCGGTGGCTGCCTATCGCAACGGGTGGAGCGGCTGCTCCCATTCGACCCGGATCGGCTGATCGAGGAACGGATTACCGGCCTGACCTTTACGTGGCGCGGTCGTGATCCAATCGAGGCGACATTTTCGGAGCCGGTGGCCTTCATGATCTGGCGCAATACGTTTGATCAGGCGCTGTGCGGCCGTGCGGTTGATGCCGGAGCTGAGCTGCAGGATGGACAGGCAGTCCGGGCCGTCAAAGCATCAGCGAACTGTGTCGAGGTCGATCTCGGGGGGAGGACAGTAACCGCTGATTTCCTGGTCGGGGCTGATGGCGCCTGCGGCGTTGTCGCCCGGGATCTTTTTCCAGATCGCGCACAGCCTGGTCTCGTGGCGCTGGATGCGGAGCTTCCCTTGACGAGTGCGGGAGAGGCTAAACTGAAAGGCCGGGTCATTCTCGATGTTGGTCAGGCGCCGGGAGGGTATGGCTGGGCCTTTCCGAAGGGCAGGGTAGCCTCTGTCGGTGTGGCAGTCGACCGTAGGACGGCGAAGCGGGCCCCGGCGTGCCTGACGGCCTTCCTGAGCTCCAGCGGTTTCAGTGACCGTAGCGCGATGCGGACCACCGGTGCGCTGATTCCGATCCATTGCGGCGGGAACCGCTCGATTCACCGCGGGCGTGTGCTTCTGACGGGCGATGCGGCACGTCTGGTCGATCCCTTTCTAGGGGAAGGGATCTACTACGCCATCCAGAGCGGACAACACGCGGCGCAGACCATTCTTACAGACGGGAGCCGCAACGGTGATCTTTCGTCATATCAGGCGGCGGTGTCGAAGACGATTATCCCTGAGCTCGAGGCGGCCGGTCGGCTGAGCCGTGCGGCTCATCGGGCTCCGTGGCTGTGGTTTCAGGTGCTCAAGCGACGTCGTGTGGTGATCGATCTGTACAGGAAGGTCCTAATGGGTGAAGCGAGTTACCGATGGTTCGAGGATCGGGTCTGGGCGGGGACGCCTCGTTCCATCGTCATGCTGTTTGGTCTCTGGGCTGGTCGAGGAGCGCTCGGCGACAGACGCCAAAAAGTAGAAAGCTGGTAATGGCAAGAGATCCGATTTGTGGTATGGATGTGCTCCCCGAGGAGGCCGCAGGCACGAGCCGCTACGAGGGAGTAGAGTACTATTTCTGTGCGGTGGCCTGTAAGGAGGCGTTCGACAAGTCGCCGGAACAGTATGTGACGGAGCAGCCCAAGGTGCAAGGTTCGACGTTCGAAGCCCCAGATACCATGGACCAAGGCTCCCATCTCCCACCTCCCACCTCGCGCACGCTTCATATCGTTGAGCTTCCGATCAGAGGAATGACCTGCGCGTCCTGTGTGGCCAGGATCGAAGATACCCTGTCGAAGCTCATCGGCGTCGAGGGGGTGGCTGTGAACTTTGCGGTGCAACGGGCCACGATCTCGTACGATCCGGAACGTATGACGGTCGCTCGACTCGCTACGGAGATCCGGGAACTTGGCTACGCGGTAGATGCAGCAGAAATTGTCCTGCCGATCCGGGGGATGTCCTGCGCCTCGTGCGTGCAGCGCATTGAACAGGCGTTGCTGGGAGTTCCTGGGGTGATCTCCGCCTCGGTGAACTTTGCAACGGAGCGGGCGAGCGTGACCTACCTCGCCTCGGTTACTCAGCCGACCGATCTGCGAAGATCGGTGGAGGAGGCTGGGTATACCGTTCCGGACATCGCCGCTGCCCACACAACGCCTGATCGGGAGCAGGCGGCGGCGGATACGGAGATCCGCTTGCTTCGGACCAAGTTTCTGGTTGGGGCGGTCCTGAGCGTCCACGTCCTGGTGGGGAGCTTTCCGGACTGGTTTCCGTGGGCCCCTGTGGCTCTATCCGATCCCTTCGCGCTCTTGGTCCTCACCACACCGGTGCAGTTCTGGGTCGGCTGGTCGTTTCACCGCGGGTTCTGGGTCAGCCTGAAACATCGAACGGCTGACATGAATACCCTGGTCTCGATCGGGACGAATGCGGCCTTTCTGTACAGTGCGGCGCTCACCTTCTTCCCGGCATCTATTGCGCCGGCCGGGATGGAGACGATGACCTACTACGACACCGCTGCCATCCTGATGACACTGATTGTCATGGGTCGATGGCTGGAGGCGAAGGCAAAGGGACGGACCTCTGAGGCGATCAAGAAGCTGATGGGGCTTCGGGCTAAGACCGCTCGGGTGATCCGGGGCGACCTCACGCAAGATATTCCGGTCGAGGAGGTTCGAGTCGGAGACCTGGTGCTGGTCAGGCCAGGAGAGAAGGTGCCGGTCGACGGGATCATCCGTGAGGGTCAGTCGGCGCTCGATGAGTCGATGCTGACCGGGGAGAGCCTTCCCGTCGACAAAGGGCCGGGCGATCAGGTCATCGGCGCCACGGTCAATAAGATGGGCAGCTTCAAGTTCGAGGCGACCCGGGTCGGACGAGAGACCGTCCTGGCCCAGATCGTTCGACTGGTGGAACAGGCCCAGGGATCGAAGGCGCCCATCCAGCGACTGGTCGATAAGATCGCCGGGGTCTTTGTGCCGATTGTCCTGGTGATTGCGGTCTTGACATTCGGAGTCTGGCTGATGCTTGGGGGGGAGCAGGCGTTTCTTGTTGCCCTCTCGAACTTCGTGGCGGTACTGGTGATCGCCTGCCCCTGCGCTCTGGGTCTGGCGACGCCCACATCGATTATGGTCGGAATTGGGAAAGGGGCAGAGTACGGCGTCCTGATCAAGAACGCTGAGAGCCTTGAACGGGCCTACAAGGTGAACGTCATCATTTTCGATAAAACCGGCACGTTGACCGTGGGCCAGCCGTCGGTCACCAGCATCGTTTCGAGTTTCGAGTTTGGAGTTTCGAGTGATGCGTCGAATTTGACCCGAAACCCGAAACCCGCAACCCAAAACCTGCCGCTGAGCCCGGATGAGCGGGAGCTACTCCGACTGGCGGCCTCGGCGGAACAAGGCTCCGAGCACCCGCTCGGGCAGGCGATCGTCGATCACGCCAGGGCGAAGGGGCTCGATCTTGTCGAACCGCAGGAGTTTAAGGCGGCTCCTGGACATGGGATCAGGGCGGTCGTAGGGGGGCGGGAGATCCTTCTCGGCAACCGTCACCTGATGCAGCAGCGCGGAATTGACCTCCACGGGATGGATGCGCAGGCGGAGGCGTTGTCAGGGGAGGGGAAGACGCCGATGTTCGTTGTCGCCGATGCCTGCCTTCTTGGTATGATAGCCGTGGCTGACGTCGTCAAACCGTTTTCACGCTCGGCCGTGTCCGCGCTGCGTCAGCTTGGTATCGAGGTAGTGATGATTACCGGCGATACCCGTCGAACCGCCGAGGCCATCGCCGGACAGGTTGGGATCGATCGGGTTCTGGCGGAGGTTCTGCCGGAACATAAGGCGTTGGAGGTTCGGAGGCTCCAGGAGCAGGGGAAGCTGGTGGCGATGGTAGGCGATGGGATCAACGACGCCCCCGCCTTGGCCCAGGCTGATGTCGGGATCGCCATCGGAACAGGGACCGATGTAGCGATGGAAGCGGCCGATATCACCCTGATCGGGGGTGACCTGCGAAGCGTTGTGGCGGCGCTCCAATTAAGCAGACTGACGATGCGAAACATCAGGCAGAACCTGTTCTGGGCGTTTGCCTATAATGTGGTGTTGATCCCGGTGGCCGCCGGTGTCCTGTACCCGTTGTTTGGGATGCTGTTGAGCCCGGTCCTGGCCGGCGCTGCCATGGCATTTTCCTCGGTGACCGTAGTCGGTAATGCCCTCCGATTGCGGAGATTCCGGCCCATGGTCGTGACGGCGTCTTCGTAGTGTGGTGTATGAAATCGCTTAGCACTAAAGCCGTTCGGGCTGAGCCTGTCGAAGTCCGGATGGTGTACCTTTCGACACGCTCAGAGTGACCAGTATATGCCAAGAGCATTGGATACACCATATTAGCGGGATCGGTGCGCACGGCTATTACACGTGATACAATGATTGCTGGTGATTGAGATAGTGATTCGAGTGTATTTACAAGGGAGGAGGTGAAGGCGTGTGGAGCACGATCCAATGCAGCAGCCTGACCGATCTACCTGTGCGATGCACGCAGACAGGCGATCGGCGCTGAGAATTCTGGGTACGGGTCTGGTTGGTATCCTCATCGGACTGGCTGGTGGTGAGCGCTATGCGGCGGGCTGGTCGGGAGGCACCGATAACGTGCTGCCGGGTGTCCCAAGGCGTCCACGTCCGGCTACGCCGTCTCCGGCGCTCTTCGGCGGGAAGCTGGCTCAGACTTATCGGATTGCCAAGGAAGCGCCGGAGTTGCTCGAGCAGATGCCGTGTTATTGCGGTTGTTACAGATCAGCGGATCACAAGAGCAATCTCGATTGTTACGCGGATCGGCATGCGGACACGTGAGGAATGTGCCAAGACATTACGCTGGATGCGTATGCCATGTACAAGCAAGGGAAGCAGATTCCAGAGATCAAGGCGGCAATTGATCGAAAATATTCGAGATAAGAGGGGACAGCGATGGCGAAAGATCCCGTATGTAAGATGACAGTGGATGAAAAGCAAGCGGCGGCTACAGCCGTCTATCGAGATGTCACCTACTATTTCTGTGCGGTAGGCTGCAAACGGGCGTTTGAACAGTCGCCGGAGAAATACATTTCGACTGCGAGCCCAGCGTAAACCTCAGCGCCGAGACGCGTGCATGACCATACACAGAAAAAGTACCCGAGGGTCAACAGAACAATTGGCCCAAGAAAGAATAGACATTGACGTAGTCACAGGCTCACCGGTGCCCCTTTATTTTGCCCCCAAGTTAAAGGAGAACTACCGGATGACCTGGAAGAACAAGAGAAATTCCTTAGGGGGGAGGAGATTTTATATAGTCCTCCCGCGAATTCCCTTGTGGGGTGACTATGTCATTGGCCAGGGACGGAAAGCACGCTCTGTCTTTTCAATTGGTTAACGCGGGGTTACATTATGTTGGTTAGCTTGGCATGTATGTTGCTAACTCATCGTGAAGCACGCATCCAATCCGGATGTGTCACTCTAACGGAGGAACACGATGGGGAAAAAAGAACGGTTCACACCACCAACAGGGGCGAGCCGGCGTGGTGCCGGCAATGCTCCACTGCGGCCTACCACGGGCTTACCACGGTATCTGCGTGGTGCATGCATGATCACTGCCGGCGCGCTTCTACTCGGAGGAGCAATCCTGGCAGGCCCTACTCTCGCGCGAGCAGATAATACCACGGAGTTTAAAATTACTGACGAGCCCGGACGCTGGTTCAAGAACACCGCTGGGCCAATCGGAGGCACCCAATCACTGGCTGTCGTCCGCCCGGGAAGCAGGATTAAGTTCGACCATGGGAGTTCAAATACCGTCCACACGGCGACCAGCCTGATCTTTCCATCCGGCGCGACGGGCATGCCCTTTGACACGAAGGTGGACGATGGAGGCTTCGATGTAACCGTCTCAACCCCGGGTCTCTATGTCTTCTTCTGCAAGATCCATCCTTATATGTTTGCCGCGGTGATTGTTGACGACCCGAATACGACAGGTCTGGATCTGGGCGATTCCATTACCTTAGTCAACGGCATCACCGTCCCGACCAGCAGCGACCTGGCGACGCGACTCCTCAGGACGTTTTTCATTGCGACGAACCCTGCCAACTGGCAGGATCAGAGATCGTCGCTGCCCTGGCATGTCACCTACCCGAACGTGGACGTCCGAGTTGATATCGGGGTGGTGAACCTGCCGGCGGTGCTCAATGCGCGGTACGGCAACGATTCTCCCTTGCCAGTCGTCACCAATCCGGCCGTCCCCGGAGTTGGGGAGGTGTGGGTTGACACACAGTTCGAGCTTACGGCCGGCAAAAGGAAGCCCGGCACAGCGACGAAGGTCGACGCAGGCACCTGGCAGCCCACCCGAAAGGTGGCATTGCCTCAGATCAACATGAACAATCCCCATAACATGTGGACCGATCGAGATCAGACGCTCATCTATCAGACCCAATGGTTCGACGACAAATTGACCGTGTTTAACCGGGAGACCGGCAGATTGGTCAGGAACATCAAGGTGGGTGAGTCTCCGGCACATGTCATGACGCGGACTGATACGGATCAGCTCCATGTGACCATTAACGGCACCACCAAGGCGGAATCGGTGGTTGAGCTGGCACCCTTGGCTACAGCAGTGGAGCGGACGATCAATATCGGCAGAGGGAATCCCCACGCCCACTGGATGAGCCACGATGGGAAAACGATGGTGACACCCAACGCCTTCACCGCCGACTCGACGATCTATGACTTTCCCAGCGACTCGGTTGCCGCCATTGTCCCTGCCGGGGCTCATCCAATTGCCACAGGCATGATGCCGGACGCGAGCAAATACTATATCGCCAACCTGCTCGATAGCACCATCACCGTGGTGGATACGGCAACCGGGTCTGTGCTCAAGACCATCAATCTGATCGCACACTATGATCCGCTTACCGGGGCGGTAACCGGTCCTGTGGGAGCGCTGCCGATTCAGACCCCCGTTAGCCCCAATGGCAAGCACATGGTGACCGCCAACACCCTGACGGCCACCATCAC
>DATMXF010000104.1:0-13526 GCA_035561835.1 Patescibacteria group bacterium | reverse complement strand
GCAGTTTCAGGGCACGGGTTTGGGTCTCGCCCTCACGAAGCAGCTCGTCGAGTTGCATGGGGGAACGACCGGGGCCGCATCGCAAGGCCCGGGCTGAGGCAGCACCTTTACCGTTCGGCTTCCGCTGTCCTCACAGGAGCGTCCGGAGACAGGAGGGTGATATGGCACAAGGCAAGATTCTCGTCGTGGAGGATAATCCGCTCAATCGGGAGATGATCATCACGGTTCTGGAAGCGTACGGCTACACCGTCCTAACGGCGGAGGATGGCCAGGGCCTTTTAGAGCGGGTCAAGCCCGAGCGGCCGGCGCTCATTATCATGGATTTGCAGCTTCCGTACGTCGATGGCTTCACCCTTACCCGTGAGCTGAAAGCGGATGCCGAGACGCGGGCGATTCCTATTCTGGTCACCAGCGCGTTCAGCAGGCCTGAAGACCGGATGCGGGCTCTCGATACCGGCAGTACGGAATTTCTTACCAAACCTCTCGATTTGCCGCACTTTCTTGAAACCGTCGCCAGACTTCTGTCGTAAGCAGTACGGCTGGATTTATCGAGCTACCGCCCCCTGATCATGGGCTCCGAGGATCAACGCTAATACATTCTCCTCTCATCTGCTTCATCACGCTATATTCTCCCATGTTGCTGTGTGCTTCAGCCTGGCTGAAGGTAAATCCATTTAACATATCTCGACGCCCTGCCGCGTCTCCGAGCCGAGCGATCCCCGCACCTGCCAATTCTCGTTCTGACGACCCGCCCAGGTGATCTTGCGCGAAACGCGCTGGCCCTGGGGGCTGGCGAATTCCTGGTGACGCCCGTCTCCATGGGGCTCCTCACCGATGCAGTAAAGCGCCTCCTGGGGCGAGGGGAAGCGGAGGGTGGGTTCGCCGGGGCTAGCACCAACACCGTTCACTGAGGTCCTTATGCCAGCCGTTCGCCATGAACTTGTCGAAGGGTAATTGCGGCAGGAGCTACTCATCACTTAAGACCAAAATGTCCAGTTCAGAGATCCGTTTGAGCTGACCATCGTTGCCGATAAAACCGGTAGCACCCGCTTCAATAGAGGTCGCCGCCAGGATGGCATCGGGCGTTTTCAGTTGGTATTTAGCGCGAAGCTGGGCGCCCAGGTCGGCGATCCCGATCGACAATTCGATCCATTGGAGGTGAGGGTACGTTGTGAGGAGGACGTAGAACTGATTGACAAGCTCGTCATTGTTTTCTCGGTAGGGTTGTACCAGGACCTCAAGAAGAGAGAGCGTGGAACAAATTCCGGTATTGCGTCCCGCTTCAATTGATCTGAGTATCTTCTCCGCTAATCGATGATACTCCGGGTGTTCCTCGATGAGGTAGATCAGGAGATTTGAGTCCAGCCCGACTATGGGGTGTCTTCGCAGGAAGCCCTCGAGGCGTTGAGCGCTTACCACGCGCGGCGTTCCTTTGCCAGATACTCGGAAGAGTAGAGTCCGCGCCCCTTGCCCGCAAGAGCCTTTGCATAACTTTTGGGTTTCGGCAACAGAAGGGTAATCCCTCCTTTGACGACAACCACGAGTTCATCGCCTCCTTTGACCCCCATGGCCTCACGCGCTTCTTTGGGAAGGACAATCTGGTTTTTTGTAGAGAGTTTGATAGAACGCATTGGCTCCTCCAGAGGTTGATATTGACTTTACTTTATTACAGAAGGTAAAGCAATGCAACACGCCTACTACTTCCGATTTCCGCATTGCTTTCTTCGCGCTACTCACCCTATAATATCAGCGTTTTTGACAAATCCATCTTACGCACGTTTCTGATGTAGTGACTCAGAAACACCTCTGCAATGCGTTCGTGGCGAGTCCGCTTCGACAGGGCTCAGGGTGAGCGGAATCAAAGGCGTAGTTATGAAAGACTGCACTAAACGAGGGGTGGAGGAAGACTGATGCCTGGCTATGATTTCAAGTGTGCGACGTGTAATAAGAAATTCTCGCTGACCATGACTATTAAGGAGCGGGGGACCAAGCGGCTGAAATGCCCGAAATGCGGGACTGGGAAACCGGAGCCCATCTTCTCGACCTTTTTCGCCAAAACCTCGCGCAAGAGCTGAGGTGACACATGATCCTGGTGACGGGCGCCGAGGGGTTTGTCGGCGTCCAGCTTCTCAAGCGGCTCTCCGTGCTCGGTTTTCCGGTCCGGACGCTGATCCGGAGCGGGACAAATGGCGGGTGCCTGCGCAGGATGGCCGGGTTGCTCTGCCGGCCGGCGATTGCCGATACCGCGTCGTTGAAGAGCGCGATGCAGGGGGTCGAGCAGGTGATCCACCTTGCCGGGATATTCCGCGAAAGCTGGAAAGAGACCTTTGAGACAGCCCATGACGAGGCGACCGGTCGGATCATGCAGGCGGCGCGGGAGGCAAAGGTTCGACATGTCGTGTATGTCAGCACCCTCGGCGCAGCCCCCGATCGGATCTATCCGTTTGTTCGCAGTAAGTGGTTAGGCGAAGAAGAGGTGCGCAACAGCGGATTATCGTTTACGATTCTTCGTCCGTCACTGGTATTCGGCGAAGGCGATCATTTTCTGACGCCTCTAAAGAGGTTGCTGGAGTGGAGTCCGTATGCTTTTATTCCAGGGTACGAACCGCTGCGGTGCCAGCCGTTGTGGGTGGGTGATCTGGTCTCCTGCCTGGTGAAGAGCGTAGAGGGTGGAGCAACAAAAGGCGAGACCATTGCGCTGGCAGGGCCCGAACAGGTGACCTTCGAGGGGGTCGTCGATCTGGTGCAAGGGGAACTCCGAGCCGGACGGCCAAAGGTGTTGCTTCCGCTTCCGCTTGCCGCGACGGCGACACTCCTGCTTGAGCGGGTGATGGGCTCGCCCCCCCTCATGACGGGTGTACTCGATCTCTGGCGGCTTGGCGCCGTTACATCCCTGGACGCCGTACAGAAGGCGTATGGCTTCGCACCCATGCCCCTCTCAGAGGGGGTGCACTACCTTCTATCGTCTCACGGATCGTTGCCGAAACGCAGGGGTCGCAGGGAGCGAATGGTGACTTCCAATCGCTCCATCTGATCCATCCGTCATGGGTAGCGTTACAGATGGCCTTCGGTTCGGAGTGGACAAGAAGATGTGGAGATCAGCCGGAAAGACGTGAGGTGACGTAATCACGAAATACCGACAGAATCTGAAGAGATGCGCCGGGCGGCTAACCGCGCTGGTGCTCGGTTGTATCCTGATTGCCTCTCCGGTGATCGCCATCGGCGCAGGCCGAGAAACCCGCCGCCTGGATAGTGAGTTGGAGGCCCTTGGGTTTATCAAACTCCAGAACGATCCCAATGCGCCCGACTTTACGCTCCAGGACGTGTCGGGAACGTCGGTTCGGTTGGCTGACCACCGCGGAAAGGTTGTCTTTCTGACCTTCTGGACAACCTGGTGAGGCTACTGCCTGAGGGAGTTTCCCTCAATCGAGCGCCTGTACCAACAGTTTAAGCACAAAGATTTCATCGTGCTGGCGGTGAATATCGGCGAGTCGGCCGATCAGATCCGACAATATGTGCTGAAGCATAAGCTCACCTTTCCTGCGTTGGTGGACCCCTCGTCAAGCGTCGCCAACCTGTACGGGGTTCGCGCGACGCCTACCCGGTATCTGATTGACCGCGATGGGAAGGCTATGGCGGGGAGCATCGGGCCAAGGGACTGGGCGGGTGAGGATGCTCGGAGGCTGATCGAAGCCTTGTTGGACGCCGCCAAGACGCCACGGAAGGGGTAAGACGCGGGTGGCATCGATGCAACGGCTTCTCCTGTTCATCGTCAGTATGAGCGTATGTCTGGCCCTCTCGATCGGAGCATGGGCGATGAGTGACCAGCCGCCGGTTGCCGATAACCGCGCCCAACATGAGTTTCTCAAGGACCATTGGCAGACGCCTATCCCGCCTCAAGGTAAGCCACCGGCGCATTTCTCATCGATCGAGGGATCGCTTGACCCAGAAAGTTGCGGCGTCTGTCATCGAGCTCCATATGAGGACTGGAGCAACAGCCTTCACAGTAAGAGCATGGGACCAGGGGTGAGAGGGCAGACAATGGAGCTGATCTATGATGATCCCAAGATGGCGATTCTGTGTTACAGTTGCCATGCCCCTCTCAGCGAGCAACAGGAGAAGGTTGTGCATAAAGGCGGCCGTCCCTCTCGGTTCAAGAAGAGACGTCATGTTCCGGGCTCGTCGCCGAGCGCTTCAGAAGATGGAGATAGTGCCGTATTGAAATTTAAGACCAACCACGCCTTTTCCGCTTCGCTGCAACACAAGGGCTTGAGCTGCGCCGGATGCCATGTGCGGGAGCACCAGCGCTTCGGGTCGCCAAAGCGGGACGGCTCGATCGAGAATTCCGCTTCCGCAGCGCAGCTCCCCCACGGCGGCGCCATCAGAACGGCGGCCTTTGAACGAGCCGAATTCTGTAAAGGCTGCCACCAGTTCGAGCCGGCCGGGTATGCCTTGAACGGCAAGCTGCTCGAAAATACCTATAACGAATGGAGAGAGGGGCCGTATGCGCGGGAAGGGAAAAGCTGCCAGAGCTGCCATATGCCGGAGCGTCGGCACCTGTGGCGGGGTATCCATGATCCCGAGATGGTCAAACAAGGCGTCTCCGTCCGCCTGTCGTTGGATAAGGAGCGCTATCAGGTCGGCGAGCAACTTCGCGCTGAGATCACGCTGGTCAACACCGGGGTTGGCCATGATTTCCCGACCTACGTGACGCCGAAGATCATCGTCCGGTTTGAGTTGACAGATGCGGACGGCAAGCAGATAGATAAGAGTGCGCAAGAGGACCGGATCGGGCGGGAGGTTACACTTGACCTGACGCAAGAGCTCTTTGACACCAGGATTGCGCCGGGTAAAAGCCGTACTGTCCGCTATGTCAGAGCGATCGATCGAACAGGACTTACGCTGCGCGCGTCCGTCGTCGTTGTGCCGGACGATTTCTACATCCAGTTCTTCGAAGCGACCGCGCCGAAGGCAAAAGGGAAAGAGGCCCGGGCCTTGCTCGAGCAGGCTGCCCGTGAGGGACGGGCGCGGTCCTTTCCCCTTTTCACGGAGAACGTCGCGGTCTCGTAAAGCAGCGAATAGCTCATAGCTGAGAGCTGAAAGCTGATAGCTAATTAGTGGAGGAGTGTGGTGAAAGTTCTGTTGGTGCATCCAAGTTCCTTGATGTACGCTGAGATCTTCCTCCGGCTGGAGCCGCTGGGGTTGGAGCGGGTGGCTGAGGCCGCCAGAATGGCGGGCCACGAGGTCAGGCTCTTCGACCTGCAGGTCTTTCGCCGTGAAGACTACCTGCAGGAACTCCAAGATTTCCGCCCTCAGACTGTCGGGTTGTCCCTGAACTTTTTGGCCAATCTTCCGGAGGTGGTAGAGCTGGCCAAGGAGACCAAGCGTCTCCTGCCCGCGTGCTTTGTGTTCGTTGGGGGCCATAGCGCGTCCTTTATCCCGCAAGAGCTGCTCGATCATGCGGAAGGGGCGATCGACTGCATTGTACGTGGAGAAGGGGAGCCGATCACGCCGCCGCTGCTGGAAGCCATCCAGGATGGGGGACTCGAAACGCTCCCAGGGGTTGTGACTGCCCACGGTTCGGGGCCTCCGCCGCTGATGCTCCACGATCTGGATCGTACGCTACCGGCCAGGGATCTTGCCCGCCGCCGGCACAAGTACTTTATCGGGGTGCTGGATCCCTGCGCCTCGATTGAGTTTACACGCGGCTGCCCGTGGGACTGCTCGTTTTGCAGCGCATGGACCTTCTACGGTCGAAGCTACCGCAAGGTCTCTCCCGAGGTCGTGGGGGAGGACTTGGCCAGGATTCAAGAACCTAACGCCTTCATCGTGGACGATGTGGCCTTCATCCATCCTGAGGACGGAATGGCGATCGGCCGCGAGATCGAGCGTCGAGGGATTCGTAAGCAGTATTACCTGGAGACCCGATGTGATGTGTTGCTCCGCAATCAAGAGGTCTTCGCCTACTGGAAGCGGCTCGGGCTTCGGTATATGTTTCTCGGCCTGGAGGCCCTCGACGCGGAAGGCCTGAAGGCGATTCGGAAGCGGGCCACGCCCAGCGAGAACTTTCAGGCCCTGGAGGTGGCGCGGAGGCTGGGATTCACGGTGGCCCTCAACATCATCGCCGATTCCGGATGGGACGAGGAGCGGTTCCGGGTCATTCGCGAGTGGGCCGCCGGTGTCCCGGAGATCGTCCACGTGACCGTGAACACCCCGTACCCAGGGACGGAGACCTGGTACACCGAGTCGAGGAAGCTGACCTCGCTCGACTACCGACTGTTCGACGTCCAGCATGCCGTCCTGCCGACGACGCTGCCGCTGAAGCGGTTTTATGAAGAGCTGGTCAAGACCCAGGCGGTGCTGAATCGGAAGCACTTGGGCTGGGCCGCGGTCCGAGGGACCTTCTCCACCGCGTCCAGGTTACTCATGCAGGGTCAGACGAACTTCGTTCGGATGCTCTGGAAGTTCCCGCAGGTGTACAATCCGGACCGGCAGTACGGCGATCACTTGAAAGAGGTGAAATATGCCCTGACGCCGCCGCCGGACAAACAGCCGATCAAGCCGACGCCGACCAAGTTGTTCGTTCATGCGCAAGCGTCGGTTGGACCGCGAGCGGCGCAGGCCGAGGGGTCTGCCGGGTGATAAGGCCTTGTCGCGTGAAGAAGCGACACTGATAAGGAGGAACGGTACGTGAAGAGGCAATTCATCGCGTTTGCGGTCGTGACGCTGCTGGCCGCAGGGCTGGCGTTGGCTTCCGAATGGTACATGAGCCACGATCACTGGTACGCCAAGGAACCGGAAAAGGACTTCGCCCTTGCAAGGCTCATCGCCGATATTCGGACGGCGACAACGCGGTATCAGGACCTGGAGCAGGCCAAGGCAGATGGATATGTTCAGATATCGGGAAATGTGCCGTTAGAGGGCTACCATTTTCGTAAGGCGGATATCACGCAATTTGATTATTTTCACCCTTCCACGCTCCTCTATGCCGAAAGGGAGGGGCGCTGGCAACTGGTTGCGCTGAAATATACGGCCCCAGGTGCCCGTCCCGCCGAGAGCCCGTTTCAGGGAATCGAGTGGGAACGGAGTCTGGCGATCTGCCGCTATGCGGACGGGCAGGAGTCTCGATCGCCCTCCGCCGAAGGCTGCTCTCAGAGTCATCCTGAGACGAACAGCGCATTCACTGCCTGGTATCCGGATACGTGGGTAATTCGTCTCTGGATCTGGTATCCGAATCCGTACGGGTTGTTCGCAAGCATGAACCCTCTGCTGGCGCCGTTCGATGATCACACGGTCCCGCCGGACGAAGCCGGAAGCTGGGAGACGTGGCAAGCACATACGCAGTTTTCGAACTTTAACCATCACTTTTCAGGATGGCTGGTGCTCGTCATGGGGATGGCGATGACAGGCTCCGCCCTGTGGGGAGGACAGAAGTCCAGATATGCCCATCTATGGCCCCTGATGACGCTGGGTGTCGCGTTATTCATCCTGTATCGGAGCGACCCGGAGTATTGGCCGTTCGGCCCGCGGACGCTGACCGAACTCCTGGGTGACCGGGAGGCCATCGAGCATAAGCTCTCGGGCGTCATCGTACTCGCAATGGGGTCTGTAGAATGGCTGCGGGCGCGCCGTATCCTCTCGCATTGGATATGGGGCATGATCTTTCCCTGGCTTGCCATCATGGGAGGCGTGACCCTGTTGTTCCATCTCCACCCCATCAGCAACTTCAACTACGTCGGGCGCACCAATTCACCCCACACAACCGAGGGGATCACTGCAATCCTGGCCGGCATGACGTACCTTATAGGAACATTGGGAATCATGAAACAACGTTGGTGGGGGTTGGTTCCGGCGCTCTTTGTAATCCTGATGGGCGTGCAGCTCATCGTCTACGTCGAGTAGAAGCGAGGCGTGGGTTCTATTTCTTCTTCTTCCACGTTCCGTCGGATTCGGTGCGTCGCTTCAGGCTCAATAGCGCGTTGGACAAATCCTGTTTGATCATCGCATCTTCCAGGAATCTGGGGACAAACATGCCGCTGTCCACGGTGGTGCTGTATCGAAGCATGGTCCTGCCCTGGCTGTACGGGAGGAACTCCCAGGTACCGGATGTATCCGCGATATCGTGTTGCCTCGATTTATCCAGCGTCCAACTTACTGTTCGCCGCGCAGGCGTGAAGATCAGGTCGATCGTATAACTGATCACGCCCAGCGGTACGTGAACCGTCTCGGTGACCTTCATCGTACCTTGCGTCTTCTCAAGAACCTCGACCTTCTCGAGCCGCGGCATAAATTCGGCGAACTTCTGATAGTTCAACATGATCGCCCATACGGCATCGGGTGACCTGTTGATGACGCAGTAGGCTTTGATTCTGGCGCCGCTCGTACCGTCTCCGGCAGGGTGATCTTTTGCCTTGAGCACCACGCCGCCCTTTTCTATCTTGGTTAATTCACGGGCCGTCAGTCCGCTGGTCGCGAACGCGCCGGCCCCGAAAGAGGCCGTCGAAAGCAGAAATACGGATGCGGCACATACGAGGGATATGACCTTGACCCTGTGTGGCACGTAAAAGAACCTCCAGTGTGGCGTTTCGCCCTCGGCGCGGACTTGCTGACACGTCACACGCACGGGCTCGAATCATATCGCGGTTTGTACATTGTGTCCATCACGCGCAGTGAGGCCCTGTACAAGCAGCTCGTCTCCTTTGCGGCGTTGCACACCGGTTGCCTATCCTCACACGGTTACAGCAGTCCCAGCATCTGATGCAGTACGTACAAGCCGCCCCAGATAATGACGAAGCCTGCAATATCCAACAGGATGCCGGCGCGCATCATTTTCGGGAGCGGCACAAGGCCTGAGCCGTACACGATTGCGTTGGGTGGGGTCGAAACGGGGAGCATGAACCCGAAGCTGGCGCCCAGGCACGCCCCCATGGCCGGCGGCAACGGGCTGACGCCGGCGGCCTGCGCAATCGCGATCACGACTGGAATGATCATATTTGCCGACGCGGTGTTGCTCGCCGCCTCAGAGATGGCAATCGCCATCGCGATCGACAAGCCCGTCAGTCCCCACAGGGAGCTGACGCCGAGGTAACCGGTCAGGGTCGTACCGATCGCCTCGGCCACACCGGTTTTAAACATCAATGAACCGAGCGCCAACCCGCCGCCGAACAGCAAGATCGTGCCCCAATCGATCTTGACCGCCTCCGGCCACGTCAACGTGAACTCCCATTGCGACAGGTTGACCGGGAGCAGAAACAGGAGGATCGCAGCAGCGATCGCGACGATCGACTCCGGCAGGTGCGTAGCCATCCATCGGCCCCACCAGGATCCTGCAAACCATGGCAGTTGTAGAATGCCCGGCATCATCCACAACGTGACCGCAACGCTGAACGCGACGACCGTATTGATCTGCCCCCTCGTCCACGGGCCGAGCTTGCGACGTTCGCTACGGATATAGTCCAGCAACTGGCTCCCCATGCCGGCAGTGGGATCATCGGGTGCCACCTGAGCTGTTTCGCCATCGTGACTGCGCGCTGCCCTCGCCGCGTCCGTGTCTGCAGGATGCAGCAGATAGAGGAGCGTGAAGAGCGTCAGACCCATCACCAGGAGCAACGGGACGGCAATCGCCATCCAGCGGAAAAAACTGATGTCGATGCCTGTTGCTGCGCGGATGAGCCCGATGCCGATCAGGTTAGGGGGTGAACCGACCGGCGTCCCGATTCCGCCGATCGACGCGCTGAACGCCACCATCAGCATCATGCCCGTGGCGAAAGGCCAGCTCGTCGTCTCGATCGAATCTCGCGCGAGCCCCCTGGCGATACGCACGTCGTGCAGCGCACGCAGGATGCCCAGGGCAATCGGGAGCATCATGGCGGTGGTGGCGCTGTTGCTGACCCACATCGATATCACGGCAGTCACCAGCCCCAACCCCACCATGGTTCTCGCCGGCGAGGATCCGATCGATGGGATCGACAGAAATTCTAACGCGATGCGGCGATCGAGCCCGTGGATCGTCATCGCGCGCGCCATCATGAACCCTCCGATGAACACGAAGACGATCGGATCGGCAAAGTGGGCCAATACGATGGCCGCCGGCGACTTGCCCGGCTCCTCCGGCACCGCTCCCAACGCAACGCACAACACCGCGCCCAACAGCGCCGACACGGGCAGGGGGATGACCTCGCTGACCCACAATACCGTCACAGCCGCAAGGATCGCTGCCAGCTTCTGACCTTCCGGACTGAGGCCGCCACACAGGAAATAGGTCAAGAAAAAGGTGGGGAGGAGAAGAATCGCGCCCAGTCGTTTTCGCCAGGTTTCGAACAGTTGCTCACGGGCGGAGATCCTTTCCTGCGGCATTGCGGAAGCGGGTTCGACTCGCGAGTCTGTCTGTGGCATCGCCCATTCTCACAAACTGCTGACCACCACGCTACTCATCTCATCTCAGCCTTGATCTCGGGTGAGATCGTCCTTAGTCACCCTTTGCTCACAACCGCGATTCACATTCTTTGGGCAACTCGTGAAAGTCGAATCGGCCCTGAAGACCATTTGCCCACATCTACTCGGCAAAGGCTTCCCTGCGTCTAGGGCTTTTCCACGAGCCTGAACACAGTCACCTTGTGACCGCCGCCCTCGGCGCGCTCCTTCGCCGTCGCGCGGATGATCCCGTAGATAACGCCGGGCTGCGAGCGGTCCCAGGCGATGCCCTGGCCCCGGATGTTCATCGGGATGATGTCCACAAGCTCCAGCACCGAGCCGGATTCCGACAGCCGCATCCGGTAGAGCTCCGCCGGATCGTGGCCGGTGAGGTAGAGGTAGCCGTCCGGACCCCACGAGCCGCCGGAATTGGTCATGTCCTCAAAGCGATCGAGGATCGTCTTGGGCAGCGTCCACGTCTGCACCGGCCGGTAGTCCTTCGTGAACTTCACCATCACGGTGTTCGCCTTGTGGCCGTATGGCGTCTTGCCGGGTCCGAGCAGGCGGTCGTAGTTCGCGAAGGTCATCCACCAGTGACCGTCGCGCCAGTCCGCCCAGGTGAGCGAGCCCCACCGGATGCCGAAGCGGTGGGTGCCAATGTGCGTCATCGTCTCGGCGTCGAAGATCTCGATCGAGCTCGTCATCGGCCATTGCGGGTAATTGGAGTGGGCAGCGTAGAGCTTGCCGTCCATGAGCATCGCGCTGTCGAGGTGCAGGATGGGGCCCTTCTTGTCGCCCTGCCACTTCTTGACGAGTGTGCCGGTTTTCTTGTCGTACTTGCCGATCACGTAGTTGTCCACGGCGTAGAAGTGCCGGGCGTCCACGCCCACGCCTTGGTTCGCCTCCGGCACCGTGAACTCCCCGATCTGCTCGAGTGCCGGCGCCGCGCCAGATTCGGCTGCGAGGCCGAGCGCGAGGAACGCTGCCAGTAGGTATGTCGCTGTCTTGCTCATGACTTGTCTCCCTGATGTCGAGCCGGATGGATGCTAGACGAGGCTGGATTGCGGATGTGGTTCAGCAAATGACTGCAAGCCCGATCATTGAATATAAGAGCTGGACATTGCACTGATTCTCCCTACGCGCGGGCGGCCTAACGGGTGGGCATGAACCTCGACGCGGAACGTGCCGTTATGCGACGTTCTGCATCCTGTTGGCGAAGTCGCGACCAGACGTCGGTGGCGGAAGTGGTTTGCCATCCTTCTTATACAGCGCAATGGCTTCTTCGACGACGTGGCAGAGCTCGTCAAATACCGCCTTTTCATCCGATCCGTGGCAGCCTCCATAGATGAGACCCGGAGAGCTTCCGACGTAGCATTGGTCTTCCTCCGACCATTCAACAATCTTGGCGTATCGCGCGCTTTCCTTCATGATTGTGACTCCTCTACGGCCCGACGCACGGCGCGGACTTGACAGTGCTTCGCGTCGTCTCCATGCGCCCCGGATATTGTAATCGGTTTAGCAACCTTCGGGTGAACAAAGTTTCTGTGACTCCCTTCCCCGCCTCGATTGACGAACCCTGAGCGCTCAAGGTCGGCAATGAGTTCTCTGACTTCCGGCGGCACCAGTTCACCCTGTACTTTTACGTCGCATAACGCGAAAGCTCAGCAGCACGAGGGCCGGCGAGCGTTCACTGCAGCGCTTCGCCAGACATCATCGACGTGCTTACTTGCGGCCTCGCGCTTCGTTGATTAACTCCATCTGGATTTCCTGGATCTCCACCAATCTTTCCCACTGGTGAGACAGAAGATGATCGATTTTCTGATGAAGATGACGGATCTCGAGTTCGGCTTTGAGGTTCACCTGGTAGTCGTGCATCGCGTGCAGGCGGTCGCGGGCCTCTTGGCGGATCTGGCTCATCATGATCACCGGAGCTTGGACCGCCGCCAGACAGGATAAGACGAGGTTCAAGAAAATGAACGGATAGGGATCAAAAGGCCGGATGATCAAAACGACTGAATTGAACGCAATCCACAGGAACAGCACGACCGCAAACGAAATGAGAAATCTCCAACTGCCGCCAAAAGTCGCCACACGGTCCGCAAGACGCTGCCCCGCTGTTAAGGTGGCTTCCAGTTCCTCCTCGGGATTCCGAGATAGGATCTCCTGCTGCCTCAGGCTTTCAAGCACCTGTGTGTCAAGAGCGGTCAGTTCTCCCCGTTCCGCCTCAAGGAGCGATTTCACGTACTCGTGGCGATAGCTGTGAAGATCGTCTGTGCAGATCCACCCGTCATCGGACCAACTCCCGGTTGCGCTTAGAATGAGCTCAGCGACTGCGGGGCCCGCGAGTATTCCCCGGCGTAGATCCGAACGTCGATCGTTGCCGCAGATTTGGCACACGCGGCGTTTCTCAGCGCTCTTATTCATGTTCCCGCTCCCGATGACTGCATGCTTAACGGAGCGCATGAACCTCGGCGCGGAACGCGCCGTCGCATTCAATGCGCTGGTTGGGGCTATTCCAATCCGAGGTACTTCCGAATGTGTCTCGCGAGGGCGTTGTCAATCTCTGTGTGTCTTGGCACGGTCTGCTTCTGGCCGGTCTTGGGATTGATGTACACGTCGTGACGGGAACCAAGCCGAAGCATGACGCACCCCTCCCTGAGAAGTTGACGAACGAATTCCTTCCGCTTCATACGGCGATGGCTTTTTCGCGATGCTCAGCAGGCACGTCTTCCATGACCATCATGTCGTACGCATCCTTCAGGTTTTCTTCAAGCTCCTTCAGGGTTCTGCCCTGCGTCATGATCTCGGGATGCTCCTTGAGTTTGCCGAGCCAGAACTTTTCGCCTTTCCAGTAGATCATTGTCATATTGGTGCCCATTGTTTCCTCCATGCTGCATAGGTGAAACTAGAATACGATTCCTACCCGCTCGCGACAACAAGAGGACCGTAATCGTTGTTTCTTGTGCCCAACGTAAAGCTAACCGGCCGCCTGCCTTTTGGCGGTCCGTGTTGAGCGCTTTGTTAGGCGAGAGTTCGGAACCAGCTTGATTTGCAAGCGGCAGCCGACTGCCTGAGCATACTTCTTGAGGGTAGTCAGGGATGGGACATGCTTG
>DATMXF010000103.1:0-8480 GCA_035561835.1 Patescibacteria group bacterium | reverse complement strand
CTTCCAGTGGGGGTTGAGGGGCGGCAGGAATTGGCGGATATCGAGCTTCGCGCGGCCATGGCGCCGGAGGAGTTGGTGGCGCGGGTCAATCGGTGCCTCGCGGCCGAACTGCAATTGCTTCGCGCCTGGGAGGTCCCATCGACGGCGCCATCACTGACGACGTCAGTACGGGAGGCCGTCTATCGCGTGTTGTTGCCGCTGAACGGCTGCGCCCAAGAGATCGGCGAGCGGCTTCGCGCTCAGGCGCTCTGCGATGAGTGGCTCAATCAACCCAGCATTCCGGTGAGCGTAGAGCGGAAGGAGAAGCGGGTCGAGGTGGACGCCCGTCCGCAGATCCGGGAGTTGGTAGTCTTGGGGGAGGAAGAAGGGGCGCTTTGCTGGGACATCCGCCTGAGTGCGGGCCAGGGTGGTGGTGTACGACCGCACGTGATAATGGCTCACCTCTTGAAGGAGACCCTCAACGGCCGGTATGATGGGTGGGAGACGAAATTGCGCGTGGCGAGAACGGCTCTGATCCTGGACGGCGACCAATGAAACGCGAAATCATCGTGAACTCTTCTATCGTGGAAACCCGGGTGGCCGTCCTGGAGGACGGTGTCCTGGTCGAACTGCTGATTGACGACTCGAAGAACAAGAGCATCGCCGGAAATATTTATAAAGGGCGCGTTCTCAAGATTCTTCCCGGGATGCAGGCCGCCTTCGTTGATCTGGGTCTGGCGAAGGATGCCTTTCTATATGTCCGGGACATCTTCGAGGATGTGGAGGAGTATGAGCAGTTGCTGACCATCGGGGAGGAAGGCGAGTCTGCAGAATCTCCCTCCGAGGAGCCGCGACCAACCTTCTCACGAGGTCGTCGTCAACAGGCCAGCATCGAAGAGATCCTCAAGGAGGGGCAGGAGATTGTCGCGCAGGTGGCCCGAGAACCGCTTGGGACTAAGGGCGCTCGTATCACCTCTCACATCACCCTGCCCGGCCGCTATCTGGTCTATATGCCTACCGAACAGCACGTCGGGGTCTCGCGGAAGATTGAAAACGAGGGAGAACGAACCCGGCTGAAGCAGATTATCGAAGAGATCAACCCTCAACGGGAGGGGGTGATCGTCAGGACGGCCGGGGTCGGCAAGGAGAGAGCGGAGATCGAGGCCGATCTCGAGTTTCTCCGATCGCTTTGGAAAAAGATCAAAGGCAAGGCCGAAACGCTCGCCGCCCCGGCATTGGTCCAGAAGGACCTGGACCTGATCTTCCGGATCTTCCGCGACCTCTTCACGAAGGAGGTGGTCCGTCTGGTGGTGGACAGTCCGACGGAGTACGAGCGGTGTCTGGAGTATGCCGAGTCGCTGCATCCCGAGCTGAAGTCGCATCTGTTTCTCTATACCGAGGATGAGCCGATCTTCAAGTCGTTCGGCATTGAACGGGAGGTCGAAAAGGCGCTGCGACACAAGGCGTGGCTCAAATCGGGGGGCTATATCGTGTTGGAGGAGACCGAGGCGTTGGTCTCCATCGATGTCAATACCGGCAAGTATGTCGGTAAGCACGATTTTGAAGAGACGGTCCTCAAGACCAACCTGGAGGCGGCCCAGGAGATTGCGCGCCAGGTGCGCTTGCGAGACCTGGGTGGGATCATTATCATCGACTTCATCGACATGGCTCGGCAGGAGAGTCGGGATCGAGTCGTCCAGGAGCTGAAGGAGGCGCTGAAGCCGGACCGGTCGCCGACCAACGTCTCGCTTCTGTCGGAGCTGGGCCTGGTTGAGATGACGCGGAAGCGGGTCCGTCAAGGCTTGAATAAAGCCCTGAGCGCGTCCTGCCCGGAGTGCGGCGGTCTTGGCTATATCCGTTCAACCCCCTCCATTGCCCATCAAGTCCTTCGAGAGGTAGAGTGGCGGCTGTTCAGTAAGCGGATCCCGCTGGTCCGGATCCGTGCCCATCCCGACCTGATCGGTTGGTTCCAGGCGGAGGACGGCGAGGTGATCGAGGCGCTCCAGCAGACCTATGGCGGGGAGATTGTCCTGGTTCCGGAAGAATCGCTTGCGCCCGGGAAATATCAGTTGCTGGATGGGTAGGGACCGGACACCGTAAGGCCTCACCCTTGCACGCATCCCCGTCGAACGCTTTGAGAAGCCCCGCGACGACAGCATGAAGCGCCTTACCTTATCCAACAGCCGCCTGGGATTGTATGCCGAGTGCCCCCGTTGCTTCTGGCTGGAGATCAACGCCGGGATCAAGCGCCCCGACACAATCTTTCCGAGTCTGCCTGGCGGGCTGGACCTCCTGTTTAAGCGGTACTTCGATCGGTTCAGAGATCTGGGCGAGCTGCCTCCTGAGGTACAAGGGAAGCTTCCGGGACGATTGCTGTCGGACGCGCAGACGATCGACCGATGGCGTGACTGGCGACGCGGGATCCGCTATGCCACGGTCTGGGTTGACGTCGAGGTGATGGGGGCGTTGGACGAGTGCCTCGTGGATGAGGCCGACTTCTACTACCCGCTGGACTACAAGACCCGGGGGTATGCCCCGAAGGCCGACACCCACGCATTCTACCAGAATCAGATGAACCTCTACACGCTTCTGCTGGAAGGCAACGGCCATAAGACCAAACGCCTCGCGTATCTGATCTACTATCATCCCGTGGAGGTGAAGGAGCATGGCCTCATTCAGTTCCAGGTTGACGTCCATGAAGTTCCGACCGATCCTACGGCTGCCGAAGCACTTGTCAAAGACGCCGTGACGGTCCTTCGCGGTCCTGCCCCAGTCAGCTCATCTTCCTGTGGATTCTGCCGCTGGAACCGCGCGGCCCAGGAGTGGGAAGCCACCCCACGACTGAACCTGTAAATTGACATCATGCTTACATGCTGGCATACTGTTGCTGGGATGATTCTTACGGAGGAGCCGTGATGAAGCGGACCCAAATTCAATTTGATGAGCGTACCTATGAGGCCTTGCGAAGACGGGCTTTTGAGAAGGGGTGCTCGATGTCGTCTCTCGTCCGTGAGCTGATGGCCCGGTCGCTCGGAACGAGCACAGCTACACAGCGACCCACCATAAAAGACTTTACCTTTATCGGCGCCGGACGCTCCAGGCAAGGCCGGCTGTCACCGGTTTCAGAACGTCACGACGAAGCGCTGGCTAAAGCCTTGAAGGAAGAGCATCGTCGATGATCTTCCTGGACACGTCAGCCATCTACGCCATGGCCGATCAGGCGGACCCTCAATACGAGCGCGCCAAGGAACGGTTCGAAGCGCTCCTCGACATGGGCGAGCGGATTCTCACGCACAACTACGTGCTGGTCGAAGCGATGGCCCTGATCCAGAGCCGGCTTGGTTTGGCGGCGGCGTTCAAGCTGGCCCACGACTGTCGTGTCTTTGATATCGAGTGGGTCGACGAAGCGACTCATGAGGAGGCCGTTCGTCGCCTGACCAGGCTTGGTAGCCGGCAGGTCAGTCTGGTGGATCAGGTGAGTTTCCTGGTCATGCAGCGGCGAGGCGTGCACACTGCGCTGGCCTTTGACTCGGACTTTGAACGAGAGGGTTTTCAGCTATTCCACGAGATCGGATGAACGGAGAGCGCAATGGCGAGATTACTGATTACCGCAACCCATGGGTACGATAACTCTACGCGGGCGGCGATGCCGTTCTTTGTGGCGAAGGGGGCGAAGGAGTCGGGCATCGACGTCGGTATTGTGCTGGCGCTCGATGCGACGGTTCTGATCAAGCTGGAGTTTCGGCAGCATGTCAAGCCCTATGGTCTCCCGCCGCTCGACGAGCTGTTTCAGTTCGCCGTGGACCATCGGATTCCGATCTACCTCTGAGGGGGGTGAGCGCAGACCCGTGGGGTCTTGGATGAAGACCTCAAGCGTGTGTCGGTCGTTGAGAAGATCGACATCAAACGGTACGCCCAACTGCTTGTGGAGTATGACCGGTCGGTTACTTATTAGGGCCGGCTTTTTCGGCAAGGTTAGGAAATACTGAAGGGGAACAGTATGCGCGCGATTCGCCTGCATGAGTATGGCGGTCCTGAAGTGCTTCGCTATGAAGAGGTAGCGCTCCCCGAACCCGGCGCGGGCGAAGCGCGGGTCAAGATCGACGCGGTCGGAATCAACTATATCGACATCTACCAGCGGAAGGGCCAGTACCCTGACCCGCTGCCGGTAATCCCCGGCAGGGAGGCGGCTGGCGTCGTCGACACGGTCGGTCCGGGCGTGTCGGACCTCACGCCGGGAACCCGCGTTGTCTACGCGATGCACGTAGGCGCCTACGCAGAGTATACGGTGGTCCCGGCGCGGCGGCTGGTGCCGATCCCGGATGCCATCGATGTGCGTCAGGCGGCGGCGGTGATGCTGCAAGGGCTGACCGCGCACTATCTGACCCACAGCACCTATCCGCTCCAGCCGGGCGACTGCGCGCTGGTCCATGCGGCGGCAGGCGGTGTCGGCCTGCTCCTGATCCAGATGGCGAAGCGGTGTGGCGCCCGGGTCATCGGGACCGTCTCAACGGAGGAAAAGGCGCATCTGGCCAGAGAGGCTGGCGCAGACGAGGTAATCCTTTACACGCAGGCTGACTTCGAGGCGGAGACCAGGCGCCTGACGGACGGCAGGGGCGTACACGTGGTCTACGACTCGGTCGGACAGGATACCTTCGATAAGAGCCTGAACTGTCTCAGTCCTCGCGGCTACATGGTCCTCTACGGCCAGTCCAGCGGACCGGTGCCGCCGTTCAACCCCCAACTGCTCAGCACCAAGGGTTCAGTCTATCTGACTCGTCCGAACCTGATGCACTACACCCTCGATCGGGCCGAACTGTTGAAGCGGGCAGCGGATTTGTTCGAGTGGATCACCGCCGGGACGCTTACCGTGCGGATCGACGCAACCTTCCCGCTTGCCGAGGCTGCCGTCGCTCATCGCCGTCTTGAAGCGCGCCGGTCTACAGGGAAACTGTTGCTGATTCCCTGATGCGCGACCTCCGGCTCGGCCTGTTGCTGCTCGTGTTGCTGACAGGATTAGTGTCTTGCGGGAGCGTCAACAGCGCCAGAGGGTTGCCGCTGCATCAGATTCACTTGCCGCCCGGATTTGAGGTCAGCATCTACGCGAATCCTGTCCCCAACGCCCGGTCAATGGCCCTCAGCCCAAACGGCACGCTGTTTGTCGGTACTCGCACGGCAGGGAATGTCTATGCCGTCCTGGATCGCAACCGGGATCAGAAGGCGGACGAGATCATCACGGTCGCGCGAGGGCTCAACATGCCGAATGGCGTTGCCTTTTACAATGGGGCGCTCTACGTGGCCGAGGTGAACCGGATTCTGCGGTACGATGATATCGAGGCTCACCTGAAGGATCCTCCTGCGCCGGTAGTGGTGTATGATGGCTTTCCCCTGGATCGCCATCATGGCTGGAAGTTCATACGCTTCGGTCCCGACGGCTGGTTGTACATCCCAGTCGGTGCACCATGTAACGTCTGCGAGCGCGAAGATGGACGCTACGCGTCGATCACGCGCATCAAGCCGGACGGGACTCAATTGGAGATCTTCGCGCGGGGCGTCCGCAATACGGTTGGGTTCGATTGGCATCCGAAGACACGTGAGCTCTGGTTTACGGACAACGGGCGGGACTGGATGGGCGACGATCTGCCGCCTGACGAGCTGAATTATGCGCCGCGTCCAGAGCTGCATTTCGGCTTTCCCTATTGCCATGGGCGAACCATTTCCGATCCCGGGTTCGGGAAGCAGCGGAGGTGTGAGCAGTTCACCCCGCCGGCAATGGAACTCGGGCCGCACGTGGCGGCGCTCGGCATGCGCTTCTACACGGGGACGATGTTTCCTGATGAGTTTCGGAATCAGATTTTCATTGCGGAACACGGATCGTGGAATCGGAGCGCGCCGATCGGGTATCGTGTCATGCTGGCGCGGGTTGCGGACCAGCGCGCGCTGACGTATGAGGTGTTTGCCGCAGGCTGGTTGCAAAACGGTCACGCATGGGGACGCCCTGTGGACCTGCTGGTCATGCCGGATGGCGCGATGCTGGTGTCGGACGACGAGGCCGATGTGATTTATCGGATCAGCTACAGAAAATAACCTATCTAAGATTTCAGCAAGAAAGGTTTTCGGACGAAGGTCGGGTTGCATATTTTGCGCGACAAGAAAGAAAATTCGTGATAAAGATGTTAGGCCTTTTGGGGAATTCGAACGGTGAGACAATGGGGACGGGGTGTCGATAAGAGATCTCGAACATCGGCTTTGACCAAGGAAAGGAGAGAGAGGGTGGGACACAGGGTCAGGAGATCATTGCCGTGGATGGGTGTATTGGTAGTTGCCGTGGCAATCGCAGGCTTAGGCGCGTCGAGCGTCATGGCGGCGGATCCGCAATCGACCGATGAAGGCGCTACCGGACAGATGGAAGGCGCGGTGTCGATGGAGAAGGAACAGATTGAGGAGTATGACCCTTGGGAGCCGTACAATGAAACGATGTTCGACTTCAACCGGAACATAGTTGATCGGTATGTTCTCAAACCTGTGGGGACTGCGTGGGATTACCTGCCGGACCCCGTACAGGAAAGCCTCGGCAACGCCTTCGATAACGTCGCCATGCCTCGGCGCGTTGTCAACCACATGTTGCAGGCCGAATTCAAGGGAGCCGGTACCGAGCTGACTCGCTTCGGCATCAACACAACAGTGGGGGTCGTCGGCCTTTTCGATGTCGCGAAGAAGTGGGGATTTGAAAAGAACGACGCAGACACCGGCCAAACGCTGGGTAAATGGGGGGTAGGCCCCGGTCCCTATTTCATCGTCCCATTCTTGCCCCCGCTGACGGTCCGTGACGCCTTCGGTCTTTTGGCCGACGCGGCGATGGACCCGATCAATTACTTTGCCCCATTAGCCGCGTCGTTCGGGAGAAGGAGCGGAGAAGTCGTCAATACCCGGTCGCAGAATCTGGAATTGTACGAGAGCGTTGAGGAATCGACCGTTGACTTGTACAGCGCGGTACGGAACGCCTATCTGCAGCGGAGGCAGAAAGTCATCGAGAAGTAATCGTACGCTCTCAACCCTTTGCGCCTTTCACTATAAAGAAGGCGGCCATACCCCGGCGTTTGCCTGGACGATCAGGGCGAAGGATCGGTTCGACGCTTGCTTGGGGATCGCGAGGGTCCGTCACTCGGAGTCCTCTGGAGCGAGCCTCTCAGTCTTCGCAGAGGGGTCCTCATATTCCTTCTCAGCGGAGACTTGGCAGATCTCCGCGCATTCCGCATCATCCGTTCCCGTCTCTGCCACATCTGCCTGCACACATAGGTGACCCTTACCGAGTGTCCCTGTTGAATAAGAAGCAAAATTTACCTTCCTGATGTGCAATTCTCACACCTTAGAGATCGAGCCGGCCTGAGCGTGACAGAGTCAATTATGCGTTGTACCAGCGCTTTACAAGGCATCATCGTCTGGTGTCCGGTGTGGCATGATAGTTGCCTTTTACTGTCGCGTTGTGGGCGCGGTTCGGATGACTCAAGACGATAGCGAGATCCGATTGCAAAGACTATGAGTGGACAGGCATCACCCCTTGGGCGGGCGGCAATTCGTCCGAGGATCTTCCTGGTTCTGCTCGCAGGAGTCGCAGTCGCCTGGGCGGTCTGGCAGATTCTGGCCGGCCGGGCATTCGGCCCTACGCTGTTGATCTATGCCGATGGCGCTAACACGCCGATGGCGGTGTTCAATGGATCGGCTTACGAATTGCGCGAAGAGCGTCCCTTGAGCGCCTACCCGTCCCTCTTGGTCGACGCGGTGCTGCTCATGGAAGATCGGCGATTCTATGAGCATTATGGAATAGATGTGCGCGCCGTCATGCGGGCCGCATGGGCCAATGTAAGGCGCGGGACCATCGTGCAGGGTGGCAGCACACTCACCCAGCAACTGGCGCGATTGCGTTATCTGAATCACGAGCGCACGTACTTGCGAAAGATAAAGGAAGCCGTCCTCGCCCTCGGCCTGGAAACCACCCTGTCGAAGCAGGAGATTTTGGAGCAGTATCTCAACGAGGTCTATCTCGGACAGCGCGGGACCTACGAGGTGCACGGAATGACGGCCGCCTCGCGCCATTACCTGGACAAAGAGCCCGGCGCGCTTCGCCCGGCTGAGGCGGCGCTGCTGGTCGGCTTGATCCGATCTCCCAATACCACCTCTCCCCTCGTCTCGCCGCGACGTGCCCAGGAGCGCCGGGATCTGGTTCTCCGCCGGCTGCGAGAGGAGCGGAGATTGAGCGAGGCCGAGTACCAGCGCGCCCTAAAGGAACCAGTCCGGGTGAGACGCAACTCGACTGTGGAGACCTCGTATTTTCTGGATTTCGTCCGGAAAGAACTCGAGGCCAAGCTCCCCGACACCGCGGGTGGCGGAATGTTGAAGGTCTTTACCACCCTTGATATGGCGACGCAGCGGGTGGCTCATCAGGCCGTGGTACAAGGGCTATCGAAGCTTGACGGACGGCGAAAGAGGACGCCAGGGAC
>DATMXF010000102.1:0-2737 GCA_035561835.1 Patescibacteria group bacterium | reverse complement strand
CTTCTACCCCTCTCCGATGACCCCCGAAAAGCCGCCGGCTCCGGCCCCGGCGCCTGAGCCCGAGAAGGTAGAGGCAGCGGCTGCGGCGCCCCCTTCTTAATATGGGCGCTCCAGCGGAAGACGTCATCATTCTTGGTTCAGGCCCGGCGGGCCTGACGGCGGCCCTCTACACCGCTCGAGCCAATCTGCGTCCCCTGGTTATTGAAGGGAACGAGACCGGCGGGCAATTGGTCCTGACGACGCTGGTCGAGAACTACCCGGGATACCCCGATGGACTCATGGGGCCGGAGCTGATCTCACGGATGCGACAGCAGGCGGAGCGGTTCGGCGCGAGGTTTGTGAAGGGAGATGTCACAGCCGCTGACCTGAGCAGCAGCCCGTTCACCCTGACGGTGGAGAATGAAGTGCGTCAGACCAGGGCGCTGATCGTCGCGACGGGGGCTTCAGCGAATCTGCTGGGCCTTGAATCGGAACGCAAGCTGCTGGGGCATGGGGTTTCGACCTGCGCTACGTGCGATGGGTTCTTTTTCAGGGATCAGCAGGTGGCTATTGTCGGTGGGGGCGACTCGGCGGTTGAGGAGGCGCTTTTCCTGACGAAGTTTGCGACGAAGGTGACACTGATCCATCGGCGGGATAAGCTTCGGGCATCGAAGATCATGCAAGAACGGATCTTCGCGAATCCGAAGATCGAGGTCTTGTGGAACCGAAGGATTGTTGAGATTCTTGACCCGTCGCAAGGGAAGGTGACCGGCATCACAACCCGGATTGATGGTTCGTCCTCATTGGAGACACTCGCCTGTGATGGAGTATTCGTTGCGATCGGGCATTCTCCCAATACGAAGCTGTTCTCGGGACAGTTAGAGCTGGACGAGCGAGGCTATATTGTCACGAATCACGGGACGATGACCAGCGTTCCCGGCGTCTTTGCTGCCGGCGATGTGCAGGACCATGTGTACAAACAGGCCGTCACGGCAGCCGGATCGGGGTGTATGGCCGCACTGGATGCCGAGCGCCATCTGGAAAACCAAGGGTGAATAGGTGAAGCATTCAGCTTTCAGCGGTCAGCTTTCTCTGGGACGGATCCTGCCTTGTCCGAAGCTGATGACTGAGCGCTGATAGCTGAGGGCTGTATTGTGGCAATGAAACCGATGAAGGTGCTCCTCGACCTGGAGGCGGGGATGCGAATCGTCATGGACGCGGCCCAGCCGATAGAGCGGACCGAGCAGGCGACGCTGCTCGAGGCGGTGGGGCGGGTTCTGGCTGAAGAGGTCTGCGCGTCTATGGATGTGCCGCCGTTTACACGGGCAGCCATGGACGGGTATGCCGTGAAGGCAGAAGATACGTTCGGCGCCGGGAACTTTTCACCCAAGATCCTGGAGCTGATTGAGGTCATTCACGCCGGGGAGTCCGCCCGCCTCAGCGTCCGCTCGGGGAGCTGCATCCAGGTGGCAACGGGCGCCCCGATGCCCGATGGCGCCGATGCCGTTGTGATGGTGGAAGATACGGAGCTCGACGGTGACAAGGTAAGGGTCTACAAGCCTGTCTATCCGCAACAACACGCGTCACCGATGGGTGAGGACATCAAGGCGGGAAGTCTGGTCCTGCAGCGTGGGATGCGTCTGGACCCCAGCAAGATCGGCGTACTGGCGGCCCTCGGGTTCCAAGAGGTTGCGGTCTATCAGAGGCCACTGGTCGCGGTGATTCCTTCCGGCAATGAAATCCTCTTAGCCGGAGAGGTGCTCAGTCCCGGGAAGATCTACGACATCAACTCCTATACCCTCTCCGCGCTGATCAGCGAGAACGGCGGCATTCCGCACATCTTTCCAATCATGAAGGATACATTGGAGTCGGCGATCTCGACGATCCGAGAGGCGCTCTCGTACGACCTTATCGTCCTATCCGGAGGCAGCTCTGTCGGCGAGCGGGATATGATGGTCGAGGCGGTGCAGCGGATGGGGGAGGTGAAGTTCCACGGTATCGCCGTCAAGCCGGGGAAACCCACGCTCTGCGGTATTGTGGAAGGCCATCTATTGCTCGGAATGCCGGGTTATCCCACGTCATGCCTGACCAACGGGTATGGGATCATGGCGCCCGCGCTCCGGAAGATGGCAAGGCTGGGCCGGCAGACGCTTGCCTCAGTGAAGGCCCCGATGGCCCGTCGATACACCTCGACGATCGGACGACATCAGTACCTGCCTGTCCGCCTGGATGGCGAGGAGGTCGTTCCGGTCTTCAAAGAGTCCGGCGCCATCACCTCGATGGCTGATGCAGAGGGGTATATCGAGATTCCTGCCAATGTGGACCTCCTCGAAAAGGGTGAAGTTGTGGAGGTCCTCCTGTTTTGACCACCCATCCGGTTATCCTTAGCGTTATTTTTGGACAGCGCTGTCTGGAGGCGATACCTTCATGGATCTGACACTTGTCAAGCAACTGGCCGTTCCCTCATCCTCTAAGATCGTTCTACTGGTGGCTGATGGGCTGGGGGGTCTGCCGAGAGAGTCGGATGGTCGAAGTGAACTGGAGGTCGCCAGACTCCCCAATCTCGACGCCCTCGCAACGCGCTCTCTCTGTGGCCTCATCGATATGGTGGGTCCCGGGATTATCCCCGGCAGTGGACCGGGGCATCTTGCCCTCTTCGGCTACGATCCGTTTACGTATCAGATCGGACGAGGGGTCCTTGAGGCGTGCGGCATCGACCTGGACCTTCATCCGGGCGATGTGGCAAGTCGGGGTAACT
>DATMXF010000101.1:0-17538 GCA_035561835.1 Patescibacteria group bacterium | reverse complement strand
CGTCTCATCCGAGACGATGGTTACCTCGCCGACGACCTCCCCAGGCGCCGCCTCAGCGCCGGGCGGAGGTGCTGCTCCTGGCGGGGATGGCGGAGGCGGCGCCTGGGGAAGTCGTCGGCGAGGTAACCATCGTCTCGGATGAGACGACCAATGCACTGATTATTAAGACCTCGCCCCGCAACTACGAGATCATCGAGGCGACGATCAAGCAGATCGACATCGTTCCGAAACAGGTCTTGATCGAGCTCATGCTCGCCCGAATCACCCTGGGCGACAGTTTTAGCTTTAGCTTGGAGGAGATTATCAGGAGCGGTCAATTTCTCGTTGCAGGGCAATATGGCGGTCCTATTGCCGCAGCGGTAGCTGGAGTTGTGCAGAACCCGACAGATAAGCTCCTCAAGGGTATGACCTTCGCCTTCGTAGACAAGGATAAAGTTCGCGTGGTCCTAAGAAATCTTGTTGAGGTGTCGAAAGCAGAGGTATTGGCCAACCCCCACCTGCTTACGGCCAACAACAAGGAGGCTGCTATCCAGATCGGCCAGGAGGTCCCAATTCCGACCGGAGTACAGACTCTAGGGACCACTAGCAGTAACGAGACCGGCACCTCCTCCAATCTTTTCAGTACATTCCAGCGTAAGGATATCGGGATTATCCTGAAGATCAAACCGCACGTGAATGAGAAGCGATTGGTCACCCTGGACATCGAGACGGAGAATCTGAGTATTTCTAGTGAGGCCGTTGCTTCTGAGGGTGGTGACTCGTTCAGCAAGGTGACAACAAAGACGGCGGTGGTGGTGCAGGATGGCCAGTCGCTGCTCATCGGAGGAATCATCCGAACGGACAAGTCGAAAGGCTACACCGGTATCCCGTTTCTGAGTTCGATCCCGCTGCTCGGGTATCTGTTCCGTGGAACCACTGAGTCGCTCAATCGGGACGAGCTCCTCATTCTGATCACACCTCATGTCGTTGGAACCCCGGAAGAGGGCAAGCTTATGAGCGAGCAATTTAAGAGTAGGGTTGAATCATTGGAAAAGCTGATGAAATCGTCGCCCACCCCCTCGTCAGGAGGGCGCGGGCCGCAGGTGGAGTAGAGCCATTCACCGTGCTGTAAGGGGCAGCGACATTGCGAGGACCCAGAGCGGAGCAAATGGGACCAAGCGATCTTGCAGGGAAAGAACGGTGAGATTGCTTCGCCTTTGGCTCGCAATGACAGATAAAGGAGGATAGCATGATCCGAAGAGCCAGCATGCTGTTGCTGGTAGCGATGTTCTGCTTAGCAGTCCCGGCCTTCGCGCAGCAGGCGCCAACGCCCGCTACCCCCACACGCCAGGCGTTTCAGGCGCTCATGCCGGGCATGACCCGGGAGCAGGTGTCGAAGCTCGTTGCCTCGCAGGGGCCGATGGATCTCAATCAGGAGGTGTGGGGACGATGGGCGCCAGGGGCGAAGCCGGGACATGTGGAGATTCTCAGGGTCCATTTTTACAACAACCGGGTTTTCTGGGTTGAGTACGACGCCTTCGGCGACTCATGGGCTCGTGAGGAGAAAGGGAGCTGTAGTGAATGGGTAAAACCGCTGATGAGGCGCCTGAAGGACAATTATGATATCAATCTCGTAAAATAAAAAGCCCCGAAGCGCTTCCCTGCGACAGCATCGCAGGGCCTGGCTGGACAAGGCCAAGGCTTCAGGGCTCGGTGACTGCTGGGATTCCGCAGGCGAAATCCATAGGCAGTCGATCCGGTGAGGAGGACACGCCTACGTTACAATCACCTCACATGTCCAGATGGTTAACGGTAAGCCCACTGGATCACCTCCTTTCTTGTGTATATTTACCGTATCGAAGGTTTGGGAGTAACGCAAGAAAAAAATGTAAAGGCGAGAGGTAGCGGTCCGGCGTTCAGGCAGTTATATCTTGCCGCGACGAACCGTCAGACCTCTCGTGTTGACGACGCAGGGGAGGCTCTTGACGCCCGCGGTCTGGGCCAGGGCGGTCAGTGTTGCTCTGGCCTCCGGTTTGATGATGAGGGCGAGGCAGCCTCCGCCGCCCGCACCGCAGACCCTGGCCCCGAGGGCGCCCGCTCGCTTCAGAGAATGAATCAATCTGTCGATGGCCGGACTGCTCATGGTAGGGAGCGCCCGTCGCCGGATCTCCCAATCCCGGTTCAGGAGCCGGGCGATACCGGGCAGATCCTCTTGGAGGAAGGCATCCCGCATGGCGAGGGCATTTTCTTGCAAGGCGTCAAAGAAGGCGAATGTCTTCCGATCTCCTTCCATGTGGCGCTTGAACAGGTCCCAGTTATTGGCGCCTGAGAAGCGAGGCTTGCCGAGGTAGAGCAGCAGCAGATGCCGCTCAAGCTGCGCGAGAAACGGCTTCTCCGCGATGGCGGTGCGGCGGATGCCGGTGAGCCCGAATTCGATGCTGCTGGCGCCGCCGTAGGCGGCGGCGTAGTAATCCTGATAGCCGGTGGGGACACGGATGGCCTGAGTCTCGATCGCCTTTGCGTGCTCAATCAGTGCGGTACGGTGAAGCGGCCGGCCTGCCACCGCCGACAGGGCAGCCGCCGTTGCGACCGCCAGCGCTGAAGAGCCGCCGGTCCCCGCGCCGGCCGGAGCCTGACAAACGGTTCGGATATCCAGACCGGTATCTGGCGCGAGTGACCGGACCAGCCTGGCCAGCATCTCCAGAAACGGCTGGCGCGTCCAGGCGATCTTGTCGCGCGATGGCCAGGTCAGTTGCCGCCGTTGATCGGCTGCCGTCAGTCTGATTGCGCGTCCCGGCCGCCGCGTCACAGTTACCTCGGCGACAAGATTGATCGCGACATTGACGGTGATCGCCGGTTGGTGGAAGAGGTGAAGCGGCGGGATATCGAGCGTCCCGCCGGCAAAGTCGATGCGTGTAGGCGCCTTGGCGACGATCAGTTCGGTCATGGAAGGCATACCTCATTCAGGCTCCGGCATTGCCGGTGCGGTAAGCGAGATGGAATTGTGAGATACCTGGCGGCCTCGCGGAAGCGATCCCCCTCAGGGACAGACGGCTCCACGCGACAGATCAGATAGGTCTGCAGTCGGGGGGTCGATGCCTTCATAGTATCAAGGTCGGCCGGATTGTTATCGATGGCATGAAGCTCGGCATAGGCTGAAGCCAGTGTAGCGAGTATTTCTGCTTTTCCTTTTTCGTGTGGTGTATACACGATCTGCGTGAAGTACGGGGTAAGGCCCGATGCCCGCACCTTGTAGCTCTGCCAGGCCGGGTCACCGAAGGAGAGCAGGATCAGATCGAACCCTCGAGATCGCGCAGCGTCCAGGAACCCCGGGACATCAGGAAAAAGATACGGACGAAGATCTGAGAAGGCGCTCTCAAGGGTCTCCAGTATCGCCTTTGCTGCTGAAGGATCGGCAGCAGTGCCAAGGCGCGCAAGCTCCTCGATGTGTTTCGCCAGCGAATACCCCGATGACCAGATTGCCTCGTAGCTCTTCTCCCAGGCGTCATTGGAGATGCCGAATCGAGCAAAGGCAGACTTCAGATCGACCCAAAAGAAACGATCGGTATCAAAGAGGGTATGATCGAAATCCAATAGGATACCTCGCCGAGAGCCGGACTCGGTTCCCACCCTCCCCGCTGTATCTTTATCCTGTCGTTGGTTCACCCGAGTTCGCATCCGGATAGCGCCCTGCCACGTCAAAAATCTGCCGGAATATCGCCCCGATCAGCCTATCGGCCTGGGTATTCTGTTGGCTCGGATGAAACGAGGCGACCAGCACGAGATCATTCTGAAAAACCGTGACCCGCCCATGCCCGACTTCGCCGTCAGTTTCGCGTTCGCGTCCGTACTCTACTACGCAGACCCGGTTGCGGCAAGCGATTCCGGTTGTCACGCGGCATTTGCGTATGTCGCTTCAGGTGTGACATAATCCGGCGTATCCATCCACCGTAAGGAACTGGGAAGATGTCGAAGCCAGCCGCCAAGAACGTCCGGCGGTTCGTCGTCCACGAGCATAAAGCCACGCGTTTGCACTACGACTTCCGGCTTGAGATGGGCGGGATCCTGAAGTCGTGGGCGGTTCCTAAGGGTCCCTCCATGAACCCGGCCGACAAACGGCTGGCCGTGATGGTCGCCGACCATCCGGTGGACTATATCGACTTTGAAGGGATCATCCCGGAAGGCAGCTACGGTGCAGGGCCGGTGGTGGTCTGGGATGAGGGGACGTACGAGACGACAGAGCCGACCTCTGCGGAGGTTCAGCTCGCAGGCGGAAAGCTCACCTTCGTATTGAAGGGGCGGAAATTGAAGGGGACGTTCGCGCTCGCCCGGTTTGCCAGGGGCGAGACCGGAAAGGAATGGCTGCTGATGAAGAAGAAGGATCAGTTTGCCGATCCGTCCTGGACGCTCAAAAGCGAGTTAACATCGACTCAGCTTCAGGCGCTGCGGGTGAAGAGTCCATCGTGTGAAACGTCGTAGCTGCCGGGGAGAAGAGAATGGCGACGCGGATCGAGAAGGATGTATTGGGGGAGAAGGCGGTTCCGGTCGAGGCGTACTATGGCCTGCAATCGGTGAGGGCGATGGAGAATTTCCCCATCAGTGGGCTCAGGATGCACTCACGGATGGTGGAGGCGATAGTCATAGTGAAGAAGGCGGCCGCGCTGGTCAACACCGACTTGGAGCTTTTGAAGCCGGAGATCAGCAGGGTGATCACAACGGCGGCCGACGAGGTCTTAGTCGGCAAGCTCCGAGATCAGTTTGTTGTGGACGTCTACCAAATGGGAGCGGGCACCTCTTTCAATATGAATGTCAACGAGGTCCTGGCCAACCGGGCCATCGAACTCCTGGGGGGACGGAAGGGCGACTACACCATTGTTCATCCCAATGACCATGTCAATATGGCCCAGTCCACCAATGATGTCTTTCCAACCGCCATGCGGATGGCCGCTCGTCTACTGTTGGCAGAACTGTTGCCGGTCCTGGGGGATCTGAAGACCGCCCTGGCTGAGAAAGCGAGTGAGTTTGACGGCATCCTGAAGTCGGCTCGAACGCATCTACAGGATGCGGTTCCTATCCGGCTGGGGCAGGAGTTCGCAGCCTATGCGGTGACCATCGGAAAATGTCAGGAGCGGATTGCTGTCGCAGCGCGATCGCTTGAAGAGTTGGGAATCGGCGGGAGTGCCGTCGGTACGGGCCTGAACACTCACCCGCAGTATCGTGTCAGGCTGGTAGAGTACCTGCGGGCCTGGACGAGGATCGAGTGGCGCAATGCGCCCGACATGCGCGAAGCGATGCAGTCGAACCTTCCGATCGCCGAGGCCTCATCAGTCCTGAGGCTATTGGCGCTTGAACTGATACGGATCTGCAACGATCTGCGTCTGCTCACCTCAGGTCCCACCACCGGGTTGGCTGAGATCAAGCTGCCTGCAGTGCAACCGGGCTCCTCGATCATGCCGGGTAAGATCAACCCGTCTATGGCCGAGATGCTGAACATGGTCTGCTTCCAGGTCATCGGTAACGATCTGACCGTCTCGATGGCGGTCCAGGCCGGACAGCTTGAACTGAACGTCATGATGCCGGTCATAGCCTATAATCTCCACCAGTCGATCGAGATTCTGAAAAACGCTATACGGGTCTTCATTGACCGCTGTGTCGGCGGCATTGTTGCCGACGTGAACCGATGCCGCCGCTATGCCGAGCGTAGTATGGCGCTGGCGACGGCATTGAATGTGTTGGTCGGTTATGCCAGGGCTGCAGAGGTCGTAAAGCGCGCCGTACGCGAGCAGAAGACCATCATTGACGTGGTCCAAGAAGAGAAGCTGCTCACCGAGGCTCAGATAGCCGAGATCCTTGATCCAGTGAAACTGACCGAACCTGGCCTACCCGGTAAGCCGGATGGGTCATTGTGACAGTCCGGCTAACACTCCTCCTTCTGCCGATCTAGGGGTTATTGAGCTTGACGACAGTGCATGGGCGCTCTACATTAGAATAGAGAGGAGTGCGGTGTGATGAAACGTCTCATGTGGTTATTCTGCGTAGCGCTTATGCCGTTTTTTGCGGCATCTCAGGCCTTTGGCCACGGCGGTGGTGATGTGATGGGTGACTGGGATGCGGCAGATGCCTGCACCGCCGTGAAGGGCCACTACACCGTTCACTTCACCGCTTATCAGGAGCTTATCGGTTCGGGAATGATTCCGTTGATGCACGAAGTGGGATCGGAGCAGGTCAAGAAGGAGTTCCAGTCCTACTGTGAAGGGGTCCCGAAGACAGGCAAGATGTCGATGGCGTTTGACCTGTATAATGAGGAGATGCGAGCGCTTCCCATCTCGGTTCGGATTGTTGAGGCTGTTGAGGCCCACGAGGACACCGGCGGTGGCGGACACTCGCATGTTGTCTTTTCCCGGCCCGCGGCTGTCTACGGTGACGGGTCGATCAGGATCGATGCCGAGATCACCAAGCCCGGTCACTACATCGCCATCATGACGCTGGAGAAGGCGGGACCTGGTATTGCCCACAAGCTTCATCGAGGCTCAGAGATTGGGGAATGGCAGCGGGTCAGCCATACTCACGGACCCGGAACCGACCCTACGGAGGCCCAGATTCATGCCGTTGATCCGACCTACAGCTTCCCGTTTTCCGTGGGCCTGGCGGTAAGGGCGCAGAGCCGTCTGCCTTGGTTCGTGTCGAATCTGGGGTTCCAGTTGGCGGTTACATTATTGGCTATTTGCGCCCTGGTGGGCGGCGTCAAATACTATATGAACGGCAGGCGGCAGAAACCGGCCTGACCGGGTAGCAAGGGCCTCACTAGCCTTACTGGTTCTCCCTTCCAATTGATGTACGATGATCCCGTCCCGCGGTAAATTCCAGATCGCCACAGTCCCCTCCTGCATTGTACCAACCCATAAAAATCGCTTGACAGCGTCCAGGGGATACGATAAATTTTCGCCGCTTCCGATGACAGGTGCGGCTTATCGGGACTGCTGAGCAACCGTGAGTTCTCATGAAAGGCAGAGCCGCGGTTTTTTGTATGCGAAGGCCCGGGGGCCGTACGTTGTAAGTGATGAAGGAAGCGACTCGGCGGCGAAGGAGCGTCGAGGGTCTACAGAGAGGAGGTGAGGACGTGCGAGGCACCGGGAAGGTCAAATGGTTCAATGAGGCCAAGGGATATGGCTTTATCGAGCGATCTGAGGGTGGCGACCTGTTCGTCCATTACTCAGCCATCCAGGGCAACGGATTCAGGACGCTGGCGGAGGGCCAGGAAGTGGAGTTTGATGTCGAGGAGGGGCCCAAGGGGAAGCAGGCCGCTAACGTCGTCAAGCTGTAGTATATAGTCGAATACGCGTAAAGTCAGCGACCCCCCAATAGAGATCCGGTTCTCATGGGGGGTCAACTTTTGGTATCACTAATTGGCGGGGCTGGAAAGAAGGGCACGCGCCGTAGAGACCGCCTCCGAGAGCGGGATCTGCACCTCCTTAGCGGTCTTTCGTATCTTCAAGTCAACCATGCCCTCCCTGAGGGTGCGGGTTCCTACGGTCATTCGCAGGGGGAGGCCGAGCAGATCCGCGTCCTTGAACTTCACGCCGGCTCGTTCATCACGGTCATCGTAGAGGGTCTCGATCCCGGCCTGCTGAAGTTGACTATAGAGCGCCTCCGCCAACTCCGCCATCTTCTGATCGCGCATATTGACCGGCAGCAGATGGAGTTGAAAGGGCGCGATAGCCGAGGGCCAGATAATCCCCAGATCGTCATGGTGCTGTTCGATCGCCGCAGCCGCAATGCGCGCCAGCCCGATCCCGTAGCTTCCCATCACGATGGGATATTCCTCACCCGCTTCGCTCAGATAGACCGCCTTCATCGGAACAGAGTATTTTGTTCCGAGCCTGAAGATGTTCCCTATCTCGATCACGCGTTCGATACGCAGACTGCCCTCGCAATGTGGACACCGATCTCCGTTTGACGCTTGGTGGATATCGGCCCAACGCGGCTGAAAGTGGATGCCGGGCGCGACGCCGCGGAGATGAAACCCATCCTTGTTGGCTCCGGCTACATATCGACCTTCGCGCAACGACTCATCCGCAATGATGGGCACGTCCACCCCGACGGGACCGATGCTGCCGGGTCCGACCCGGAGGTACGTCAGAATTTCGTCGCGATGAGCCGAGCGAGCCTCTCCAACCACCTTGGCGAGCTTCTTCTCGTGGAGCTGCTGATCTCCTCTCAGGAGGGCCAGGAGCGGACCATCCGTTGTGATGAGCAGCAACGACTTGATCGTTAACGCCGGATCGACTTGCAGAAAGCGGCACACCTCTTCAATAGTTCCGGCGCCCGGCGTGGCGATCTCCTCCAGGTCGCACGTCGTGAATACCGGGCTTCGCGGCCTGGAGACAGCCAGTTCGACATTGGCCGAGTAGCCGCAGCGATCGCAAAGGGCAATCTCGTCCTCCCCGGCTTCGCTCGGCGCCATGAACTCGTGCGCGACTGCGCCGCCCATCATCCCCGGGTCGCTTTCGACAGCATGAAACGACAGGCCGCACCGCGTGAAGATACGGCAATACGCCTCCTTGTGGAGTTCGTAGTTCTTCTCCAATCCCGCCTCGTCCCTATCCAATGAGTAGGAGTCCTTCATCACGAACTCCCGCGTCCGCAGGACGCCGCTCTTGGGTCTTGCTTCGTCCCGCAGCTTGGTCTGGATCTGATACCAGATCTGCGGGAGGTCTCGGTAGGATCGGATCTCGCGCGCCGCGAGCCAGGCGATGACCTCTTCGTGGGTCATCCCCAGACACATCTGTCGCTTGCCGCGATCGTACAGCCGAAACATCTCCTCGCCGATCGTCGTCCATCGCCCGGTCTGCTGCCACAGTTCCGCCGGGTGCAGGACCGGCATGGTGATCTCCTGGCCGCCGATCCGGCTCATCTCCTCGCGGATGATGGCATGAATCTTCTCCATTACTCGCTGGCCAAGCGGCAGGGTGACATAGATCCCGGCCGCAAGCTGCCGGATCAAACCGGCGCGGACCATCAGTTTGTGGCTGACCGCCTCGGCTTCTGCGGGTTCTTCTTTCAGTGTCGGGATCAGTGATCTCGTCCAACGCATGGCATTCCAATCAGGTAAGCTTACAGCTGTCAGCGATCAGCAGTCAGCGAGACACAAAAAAACACCAAGTGATAAACGAGCACTTGCCGCCGGTACGGAGGACTCGCTCGCTGCTCTTGGTGAAAGCTGTTGGCTGATCGCTGAGCGCTTGGGGTTTAGTTGTGACCGTCGTCTCCTGCCACCATCTTATTGACCTCCTCGATCAGGGCATCGGCGAGCTCAGACTCCTTGACCTTGCGAATCACCTGTCCCTTTTTGAAAATCCAGCCCATCCCTTTGCCGCCGGCGACCCCAATGTCGGCCCCTCTGGCCTCTCCCGGTCCGTTCACCTCGCACCCCATCGCGGCGACGTGAATCTCTTTGGTGATTCCCGCCAGCCGCCGTTCCACCTCCTGGGCGAGCGCCACCAGATCGATATCGGCCCTCGCACAAGAAGGACAGGAGACGAAGGTCAATCCGCCCTTCCGAAGCCCAAGCGATTTTAGGATCTCGATCCCCGCCTTGATCTCCTCGACGGGATCGGCCGAGAGCGACACTCGGATAGTGTCGCCGATCCCCTCGGCCAGCAGCGTCCCGATGCCGACGGCCGACCTGATCGTTCCCACCCCAGGCGTTCCGGCCTCTGTGACGCCCAGGTGGAGAGGGTACTCGATCTTTTCCGCCAGGAGGCGATATGCCTCGATCATCATCAGGGGATCAGAGGCCTTCAACGAGACCTTCATCTCGGGATAGTTGAGATCTTCGAGGATGCGAATGTGGCGCAGGGCGCTTTCTACCATTCCCTCTGGAGTCGGTCCGCCGTCCCTGGCCAACAGATCCTTTTCCAGAGATCCGCCGTTCACGCCGATACGAATCGGCACCTTTCGCTCGGCTGCTACCTTGACGATCTCCTCCACACGAGAACGGTCTCCGATGTTGCCTGGGTTCAGACGAAGGCCGTCCACACCCTGATCGAGGGCAATCATGGCAAGCCTGTAATCGAAGTGGATGTCGGCAATCAAGGGGATCCGGATCTGCTTGCGGATCTCCCACAGTTTTTCCGCCGCTTCTTTCTCGGGGACGCCGACCCGCACGATATCACATCCGGCTACCTCCAATGCCCAGATCTGATCCACTGTAGCCCGGACGTCCCGCGTATCGGTCTTTGTCATCGACTGGACCGATACCGGCGCCTCACCGCCGATTTTGACCGTTCCTACCTGAATCTGTCGTGTCTTACGTCGTTCGATCATTTCAAAACAGGGTCTAGGGTCTAGGGTGTAGGGTGTAGGCGGCGGTGCATGAAGCGTCGTCGATGGCAGGCGAAGCATGGACAGTGAAGCCCGACAGCGTCGATTCGAGCCGTACACGGATGTACGGCGAGATTAAGCGGAGCGCGCCGCCGTCCACACCATGAACCATATGCTTTGTACCTCGCACTGTTCTACTGCCGTCCCAGTAAGCGGAAGATATCGTTATAGAAGGCAAAAATCATCAGAGCCACCAACAGGGCCAGTCCAACCTGTTGGGCCATCTCTCGCTTCTGAAGGCTGACCGGTTTTCCGCGAACGGCTTCAATCAGGGAGAAGAACAGGTGCCCCCCATCCAGAATGGGGATCGGAAGCAGATTCAGGATCCCCAAGTTGATGGACAGCAGCGCGGTAAAGAACATTAGATTCAGGATACCTTGGCGCGCCTGCTGGCCGGCCATCTGCGCGACCAGGAGCGGTCCGCCAATGGTTTTGGCCGGGACCACGCCCTGGATCAGCTTGACAAAGGTCAGTAAAATCAGTCGACTGAGATCGTACGTCTTGTAGACTGCTTTTCCCAATGCGGTGACCGGATTCGTTCGCTCGGTCAGGAACTCTTCAGCCGGCGCGATCCCGAGCAGACCGACCTCCTGCTCCTCTCCGAAGAGGTTCTTCTGACGAGTGGCCTTGGGAGCTACCACCAGATCAAACCGACTTCCCGCTCTTTCGACCGTCAGGCGGACGGGCCGCCCCGGGCTTTTATGAATCTGGGCCGCTAGTTCTTCCCACTTCTCAATGGGGTACCCGTCGATCGCCGTAATTCGATCGCCGGTCAGCACGCCGGCCTCGTGCGCCGGGAAACCCTGCATGACCTCCCCCACCTTGGTGGCGAGGGTCGGAACGCCAAGCGTGAAGACAATCCAAAAGATGGTGATAGCCAGGAGAAAATTCGATCCTGGGCCGGCCAGGATGATCAGCGAGCGCCACCCGACCGACTTTGCGGAAAACGACCCTTCCGGGTCAGCGACCTCTTCCTGTGGATCCTCACCGAGCATCTTGACATAGCCGCCAAGCGGGATAGCGGACAGCAGATATTCGGTTCCACCGCGCGTAAACCCGATGATCTTCGGGCCGAAACCGAGAGAAAACTTCAGGACCCTGACCCCCGCCCGCTTCGCGACCAGGAAGTGACCAAGTTCGTGAACGAAGATGAGCCCGCCCAGGACGAGGATCGCCCAGAGGAGATAGTCAAGACGGGAGAGGAGCGGTCGAGGATCGACGATATCAAAGAGGCTGAGCGCAACCGTGGGTACTAAGGCTATCATGCCGGCGTACAAGCCCTTTTCCTCACCTTACGTGTGCAGTGCTGCCAAAACCAGCTCCCTGGCTTCACGATCAGCATCCAGGGCAACTTCAATAGAATCGATCTTGCGACCCCTGTGGTTATCCATTGCCTTCGCGATGAGGGCGGCAATATCAGGGAAGGCTATCCGATCGGAGAGGAACAGGTCCACCGCCACTTCGTTGGCCGCGTTCAGAACGGCCGGATACGTTCCACCAGCCTGAAGCGCCTGATAGGCAAACCCGAGGCACGGGAACCTTTCGTGGTCAACCGGTTCGAAGGTTAACGCGGACAGGGCATTCAGGTCGAGGGGCGGCAGTGGAGTCTGAAGCCGGTCAGGGTATGAGAGGGCGTACAGGATCGGCAGCCCCATGTCGGTCACCCCCATCTGAGCCAGGATCGCCCCGTCCATAAACTCTACCATCGAATGGATAATGCTCTGCGGGTGGATGATGACGTCGATCTGTTGCGGTGTGAGGGAAAAAAACCAACTGGCCTCGATGACTTCCAGCCCCTTATTCATCAGGGTGGCCGAATCGATGGTGATCTTCTTGCCCATCACCCATGTCGGGTGTTGCAGCGCCTCTTTCGGAGTAATTGCCGCGAAGCTTTCTTTCGGGCGTCGGCGAAACGGTCCCCCGGAAGACGTCAAGAGCACTCGCTTCAAGTACGCGCAGCTATGGTTACCTCCCAGACACTGGAAGATAGCCGAATGTTCACTATCGACGGGAAGCAGTCGAATACCCCGCGCTTTAGCCTCGGCAATCACCAGCTCCCCCGCCATGACCATGACCTCCTTCGTCGCGAGGGCAATATCTTTTCCCGCCTTGATGGCGGCGAGACTCGGCAGCAGGCCTGCCGCGCCGACGATCGCGGTAAGGACGATGTCGGCTTCTGACGCGGTGGCAACACCCAACACGCCCTCGTCTCCCCACCCGATCTCAACAGGGACGTCTTTTACCCGTTCCTTTAGCGCTGTGGCCGCCTTGGACGTTCCGACAGCGACAACGCGAGGGGAGAACCGCCTGATCTGCTGCTCCAGGAGATCGATATTCTCCCTGGCTGCAAGGGCTACCACCTCAAAGGAGTCGCGGTGCAGATCAATCATTGCCAACGCCTTGACCCCGATGGTCCCCGTTGAGCCAAGAATACTCACGCGTTTCACTGTCGCCGCTCTCCTTGTCGCCGCACTGCGCCTCTCATCAACGCTAAGTCCGCTGTCTACCTATGTTTAAGATATGAGTATAGTCGGATCCTCACTCTTTGGCAAGCGCTTTTGGCTCGCTGAAAAGGCCGATATTCAACGCTGAGGTACTGCAGATAGGCAGGAAAGATCAAAGGCCCACCCCTGTAGGCCTTCGATCCCTCGTACATACAGGACGTAATGGAAGGTTTGTGTGCGGCTACCTATTTCTGCGGCTGGTCGCTAAAGACCCATCGAGCAAAAAGAACAAGCACGACAACTGCGACGAGCCCAGCGAGCGCCCCCATCGGTGTCATAAGAATACCGAGTACAACATTAGCCATACCTGCCATCTGACATCATCTCCTTTGTGCTACAAATGTTGACTGGCCGCTATCAGGCAGATATACCCCTGAAGGCCATTCACCTGCTACTCTAACTACACGCCGCACGTAGACAATATTAATACACGAAACCACCGAGCATTGTCAAGCGTAAAAGTCCCAGCGGAAATAGTCGTTCTTCCGAACACCGTGAAGGTATGGCGGGCGCCGATGCGAACCTTTACCGGGAGGAGGCGGGTAGAGCGGTGGACGGCCTCGGCGGACCGAACTGGTACACGATTTCCCCTGGTTTCACCAGTCCGAGATCCTCACGAGCAATCGCCTCGACCTGACCCGGATTATCGGCGAAGGCCCGGATCTCACGAGTCAGCCCCTCGTTGGCCTGCTTCAATCGTGCGATCTCTTGCTGGAGCTCAGTCCGGGTTTTGCTCATCTGGAGGACCTTGACGAAGCTCTTTTTCCCAACTACAGAGGCAACTGCGATCAGAATCGCCAGTCCGGCAAGGAAGACGAGCCACCGTTTACGGGAACTCTTCGCCGCCGCGATCTCGTCCTGCGTGCCGGTGAGTACCGGTCTCGTCTGCATTCTTACCTCATCCCCGGTTGTCAGACATCGAGAAGCGCTCGCGCCGCTGCCGTCAACTCCTCGATCTGCGCCTCGGAATGCGCGTCCAGGTAGAGACGCACGACCGGCTCTGTTCCTGAAGACCGCACGAGGAACCAACTGCCGTCCTCAAGCAGCAGCTTCGTGCCGTCCAGCCTGTTCACCTCCACCACGGCCAGTCCGGCCACCCGCGTCGGTAACTCTTTCAGGCGATCGGCCAGGCGTCCTTGCTGTTCCGACGTGAGATGAAGGTTCAGGCGGCGGGCGTAAATCGTGCTTCCCACCTCGGCATAGAGCGTATCGAGCAGGCCTTGGATACTGGACCCTCCGGCCATGGCGATCATTTCTGTGACTAAGAGGGCGGCAAGAATACCATCCTTTTCGGGTACATGTCCCAGGATCGACAGGCCGGCGCTTTCCTCTCCGCAGAGCGCGACCTTACCTTGAGTGATAAGTTCGCCAAGGTATTTGAACCCCACCTTGGTTTCATATATCGGGATCGCCTGCGGTCGAGCGACCGCATCGACCAAATGGCTGGTGGCTACCGACCGAGCGACCCCCATCCGCCACCCGCGAGTGTTGATCAGGTGCCGCAGGAGAAGGGCCAGGATATAGTTCGGCTCGATGAAGCGGCCGTCCCGGTCGATGATCCCATATCGATCGGCATCGCCGTCGGTGGCTAACCCAAGATGACATCCCTCAGACTGTACGACCGTCGTAAGCTCCCGCAGGTTCATTTCCGAGGGATCCGGCGCCATCCCGCCGAATGCGGGATTTCTGGATCCGTGTAAGGTCTGTACGTCACATCCGGCCTCACGCAGGATCTCGTCGAGGTAGCCACCGGCGGTTCCATAGAGCAGGTCGACCGCTACCTTCAGACGCGCTGCGGCGATCGTGCGTAGATCGACCAACTCTCGTAGTCGGTTCAGGTATGTCGGTCGCGGATCGATCCGCGTCACAAGGCCCTTAGCCTCCAACTCTCCGAGCGGAGGACATGGGGTCTCGGGTTGCGCCAACAGCTCCTGGATCCTCTTTTCGATTCGGTCGGTCACTGCCGGAAGGACCGGGCCGCCGGAGGGGCCGGAGAATTTGAGCCCGTTATATTCGGGTGGGTTGTGGCTGGCCGTAATGTTCAGGCCGCCGGCTGCGCCGCGGCGGGTCACCTCGTACGCAATAACCGGCGTTGGCGCATCCCGATCAGTAAGCCAGACCCGGATGCCGCAAGTCGCCATGACCGCTGCCGCCTCGGCCGCGAACGCTTCCGAGAGAAAGCGCGTGTCGTACCCCACGACCACCTGCGGTTGGTCGGTTCCCTCGGCGAGCAGGTGTTCTGCGATGGCCCGCGCCACAAGCCGAACATTGGCAAAGGTGAAGGTGTCGGCGATGACATCGCGCCAGCCGGAGGTACCGAACCGGATGGGATTCACGGGGCGATCTCCGGCAGGCTACCCTTCATGCAGTGCGCGAGGACTTCTCGATACCGAGCCAAGTGGGCCTCTGCCCGCGCGCGCGTACTGGCTTCGGCGATGATGTGGAAATACGGCCGGTCTTGATCCGGATAGAGGATCACGGAGTCGCTGCCAAGATGGACCTTCACCCCGTCCACCAGTTCGACCTGCTCATCTGCAGTATTGGCGATGAGTGCCCGCATCGTCCCGCCCTTTCGCTCCAAGGGGCATGGGATCTGCTCGCGGCACCGGAAACGCTGCGGAATGGATCGGATCAGTTGATGCAACCGAAGGTCCTGAGCGGCTAACATTTCCAGGAGCTTGAGGGTAGCGAGCATTCCGTCAAAGACCGGTTGGAACTGCGAGAAGATGAAACCGCCGAAACCGTCGCCCACGAAGACGACGCCCTCCTGGGTTGCCGCTTCCGTCGACGCGCGCGGGGCCGTTTTTGTTCTGATGACCCGAAAGCCCTGGTCGCGGGCCAGATCCTCAATGGCTGAGCTGGCGGTGATGGGAATACCGATCACCCCTGGAGGATGGGTCCGCATTACCAGTAGGGCCACGAGGGCCAATGCCAGGTCATCGTTCAATAGATCGCCATTGTCATCCACCACGAAGATCTTCTCTGCCCCGGTGTCGAGCATGATCCCCAGGTCAGCCCCCAGACTTCTAACGATCTCCGACAGTTGTTGCAACGAACGGTGGAAGCCCTCCGCGCTCTTGGTGATTCTACCCGGATCCAGATACGCGTTCAGGGCAATCACCTCACACCCCAACCTCCCAAGGATCTGGGGGAAGATGATGGAGGACGAACCATAGGCATAGTCGATCACGATCCGGAAGCCACGACGGCGCAGCGCACCCCGATCGATAACGCTTAGCACCCCCTCCTGGTACAATTCCACGTCGTACACAGGGAGAGAGAGGTGGCCGATCTCATCGATCTTCGCGCGGCGGAAGTCTTCCCGGAAGAAGGATCGTTCGATGCTCTTCTCCCAACTGGACGAGATGTCCATTCCGCGCTCATCGAAGAATTGGATGTCGATCAGCTCGGGATCGAAGGGAGATTTTCGGACGTGCACACCACCCACCGCGCCGCGAGCGCCCATCTGGTACCGGACCACCGGGATAGGGACGACGCGGAAATCGTGCACATCCACGCCAGCGGAGAGGAGACCGTTGATGATCGCGCGCTTGATCATGCGAGAGGCCTGGTGACAATCACGGCTGGTGCGGACGATCGCGCCCATCCGGAGAGTCGCCCCAAAGCAGGCCCCGAGCTTGGCGGCAAACTCAGGCAAGATCTCAAGATTCGCCAACCCGGTCACACCGTAGGCCCCGAACAGAGAGCGGGACCACTTCTGCCCCCAGACCAAACTGGTGGCCAGGATGGCCCCGTCCTCTACCACCTTATGGGGCCAGACCTTCACGTCGGCCTTGACCACTGACCCCTCGCCGACCTTGCACTGATCGCTGATCAGCGCGCCCTCAAAGAGGCGAGCGTGTGCCTTGATCTCGCTTCCACGACCGACAATGTTCTCCTTCAGGACGGCGCGGGGACCGATAAAGACGTTGTTCCAGAGGACCGATCCAACGATGACGGCCCCCTCCTCGATGACGCAGTTGTCGCCGATGACGCTGCGCGTGATGTGGACGTTTGGCCCGACCTGTGTGTGTTTGCCGATCAGGACACCGCCCTTCAACGACGCGGTGAAATCGACGCGACTCCCCTCCCCAAGCCAGATCGGCTTGTCAAGTCCCTCCACCAGCTTCCCTGGTAGTGTGACCTTCACCATGCCGGCCAGGATATCCTGATGCGCAAGGCGATACTCGATCAGATCACCCACGTCCTTCCAGTATCCTGTCGCCACATACCCGTACAGCGCGCGGCCCTCATTCAAGAGCTTCGGGAACAGATCACGGCTGAAGTCGAACTCCTTCCCGGCTGGAATTAGTGCGAGTACCTCGGGCTCGAGGATATAGATGCCGGTGTTGACGGTGTCGCTAAAGACCTCGCTCCAACTCGGCTTCTCCAGGAAGTGTGTGATGCGGCCGTCGTGAGACGTAATGACCACGCCGTACTGGAGCGGGTTCTCGACCCTGGTTAAGACGATGGTGGCCAGGGCGCCGCGATCCTTGTGAAACTTGACCGCCTCCGTGAGATTGAAATCAGTGAGGAGATCGCCGCTGATGATCAGGAAGGTTTCGTCGAGAAAGGCCTCGGCGTTCTTGACCGCTCCGGCTGTGCCGTAGTCCTCGGTGGCAGCGGCATACACCATCTTGACGCCGAATTCGCTACCGTCGCCGAAGTAGCG
>DATMXF010000100.1:0-26825 GCA_035561835.1 Patescibacteria group bacterium | reverse complement strand
GACTTAACCCAACATCTCACGACACGAGCTGACGACAGCCATGCACCACCTGTCTCCACGCTCCCTTGCGGGCACCCCGCCCTTTCAGGCAGGTTCGTGGGATGTCAAGCCCTGGTAAGGTTCTTCGCGTTGCGTCGAATTAAACCACATGCTCCACCGCTTGTGTGGGCCCCCGTCAATTCCTTTGAGTTTTAGCCTTGCGGCCGTACTCCCCAGGCGGGGCACTTAATGCGTTAGCTACGGCGCGGAAGGGGTCAATACCTCCCACACCTAGTGCCCATCGTTTACGGCTAGGACTACCGGGGTATCTAATCCCGTTCGCTCCCCTAGCTTTCGCGCCTCAGCGTCAGTGCTAGTCCGGAAAGCCGCCTTCGCCACCGGTGTTCCTCCCAATATCTACGCATTTCACCGCTACACTGGGAATTCCGCTTTCCTCTCCTAGACTCGAGCCAGGCAGTATCGGATGCGGGTCCTCGGTTAAGCCGAGGGATTTCACACCCGACTTATCTAGCCGCCTACGCGCGCTTTACGCCCAGTAAATCCGAACAACGCTCGCCCCCTACGTCTTACCGCGGCTGCTGGCACGTAGTTAGCCGGGGCTTCCTTCGGTGGTACCGTCACACCTGGCGGTTATTTGCCGCCAAGCCATTCGTTCCACCCGACAGGGCTTTACGACCCGAAGGCCTTCATCACCCACGCGGCGTCGCTGCGTCAGGCTTTCGCCCATTGCGCAATATTCCCCACTGCTGCCTCCCGTAGGAGTCTGGACCGTGTCTCAGTTCCAGTGTGGCCGGTCGCCCTCTCAGGCCGGCTACCGATCGTCGCCTTGGTAGGCCGTTACCCCACCAACTAGCTAATCGGACGCAGGCTCCTCCTTTGGTGAAAGCTGCTTGCGCTCGCCCCCTTTGGTTCTCATGAGATACCCACAAGAACGTTATCCGGTATTATCCCACTTTTCAGCAGGTTATCCCGATCCGAAGGATAGATTACCTACGCGTTACTCACCCGTTTGCCGCTTTACTCATCCCGTTGCCGGGACTTTCTCGCTCGACTTGCATGTGTTAGGCACGCCGCCAGCGTTCGTTCTGAGCCAGGATCAAACTCTCCAAATTAGAACTTACGAGGTACTAGCCTCGAAGCAGGTTTCCCGTTGCCGGTCCGCCCGCTCTGGCCGACTTCATCCGCCCTCAAGTCAGTAGCAACGATATTCTATTGTCAAAGAGCAGTCATTAAAACCCGGCATGGTTGCCGGGCATCACCTCCCTATTCAATATAGAGCATTGCGCCGAACGCGTCAATGGCACATATCGAACAGCGAAGTCGTAATGTACAGTAAGGCCATCATAGCTGTCAAGTGTTTTTTTGGGGTGGGACGCTCTTTTTCACTCTGCGGAAAAATCGCTTCCCCACCTTCAGTAAGTATTCGCGGTCCAGCGAGACCCGCGCACATTCATCCCGCACCACCTGCCCGTCAAGACTGACTCCACCCTGGCGGATAAGCCTCCTGGCTTCCGAGAGGCTCTTCGTCCCTCCAGATTCTTTGATTAACCAGACGAGATCAACCGCCGCTCTCTCATCTTCCACCGCGAACAGACTGATCTCGTCCGGCAGCCTCTTTTCCCGGAACATCCGATCGAACTCGAGAGCCGCCTCTTCGGCGGCCTGCTCTCCGAGGTAAAGCGCCACCAGTTTCCCGGCTAACTCGGCTTTCGCGGTCCTGGGATGAAGTGTGCCGAGTTTCAACGCCTCATCCATGGCCTCTACAGCCTCCGGCGACATCCCGGCCACCAGCTCGCCATATTTCACAATCAACTCGTCCGGAATCGACATGGCCTTCCCGTATATCTCTCTGGCCGGCTCATCAATCCCGATATAGTTGCCGAGACTCTTGCTCATCTTTTGAACCCCATCGGTTCCTTCAAGCAGGGGGGTGATGAGCGCAACTTGGGGCTCCTGTCCATACGCCCGCTGCAACTCCCGTCCTACAAGTAGATTAAACTTCTGATCGGTGCCGCCTAATTCGACATCGGCCCTGAGCACTACGGAATCATACCCTTGAGCCAGCGGGTACAGGAACTCATGGACACCGATGGGCCGTCCCCCCCGATATCGCTTTTGAAAATCGTCCCGCTCGAGCAGTCGAGCGACCGTATACTGTGCCGCCAGACGGATCACGTTGGCGAAATCCATTCGACTCAGCCACTCACTGTTAAAGCGGATCTCCGTTCGGCCTTCATCGAGGATCCGAAATATCTGCCTCTTATACGTGTCCGCGTTCGCCTGCACCTCCTCAACGCTCAACGGCCTACGAGTCTCTGATCTGCCCGTCGGGTCGCCGATCATACCAGTAAAATCGCCAATGAGGAATATCGCCTGGTGGCCGAAATCCTGAAACTGGCGCAGCTTCCTCAGGACGACTGTGTGGCCGAGGTGCAGGTCCGGCGCTGAGGGGTCGGCGCCGAGCTTGACGCGAAGCGGGATGCCGGTTCGCAACGAGCGCTCGAGTTTCTCAAGCAACTCTGCGTCCGACATAATCTCCACCGTGCCACGCCGAATGGCGCACAGTTGCTCATGGGCTTGCGCTTTCAGATCATTCATCTGTAGTTTCTCCGCCGGGTTAGTGGTTGCTTTTCTAGCATAATAGCCGTCTCGTCGCAACTCCAAACCTCTCTTCCCCGTATCGTATTGACTGTAGCAGGGCGGTGAGAACAGCGATGCTTGTGGGGCTCTAACCCCTCTGTTATAGTGGTGTCCATCATGGTCGTTCCTTGGAAAAGAGCATTCAGCAATCAGCACTCAGCCATCAGCCTCAAACAAACCAAAGGGATAAATCAGAAGGGCTGAAAGCTGATCGCTGAGCGCTGACAGCATACCAACCACTGGGAGATGCAGCAGATGCGACGACGATCGCGAATTCGCGTTACTGTCATCTGGTCCATTCTCCTGTTAATGGCCATCTCACTGGGAGTTCTCGGCGGCCTGTTTGTGACGTACCTCCGTGACCTCCCGACACTTGAGGCGCTTGAAGAATATCAGCCCAGCCTCGTGACCACGCTCTATTCGGATCACGATGAACCTTTTGCGACCCTTTTCGAGCAGAAACGGTTCTGGATTCCGCTGGACAAAATTCCCCGCTATCTGATCAATGGAGTGATCGCCGTCGAGGATGCCCAATTCTATCAGCATCGCGGGATCAATTTCCGAGGTATCGCCCGAGCGCTGTTGGTGAATCTCCGGGCCCTGCGCCCCGTTGAGGGTGGAAGCTCCATCACGCAACAACTGGCGAAGCTACTGCTCCTGACGCCGGAGAAACACCTTTCCAGGAAGATCAAGGAGGCCGTCCTGGCGATCGAAATCGAGAAGCGATACTCCAAAGAAAAGATCCTTGAACTGTATCTCAATCAGGTCTATTTCGGACATGGCGCCTATGGTGTCGAGTCGGCCGCCCACACTTACTTCAAGAAGCCGGTATATCAGCTCAATCTCGCCGAGGCCGCAACCCTCGCCGGACTGCCGCGGGCACCAAACTACTACTCCCCCATCACCGACAAGGAACGGGCGATACGCCGCCGGAATCATGTGCTGACCCGGATGGCTGAGCAAGGGTTCGTCACCAAACAGGAGACCGCTTCCGCGTTGGCCGCTACGTTCAATGAATTCCCGTTCGAGAAAACTCGAAACCTTGGCCCCTACTTCGTGGAGTATATCCGTCAGCAACTGGAAGAAAGATATGGCACGTACGCTGTCTACCATGGTGGCCTGAAGGTCTACACGACACTGAATATCGGCGCGCAGCGGAGCGCGGAGACGGCGCTGCTCGAAGGTCTCCGGGAGATCGACAAGGCCAGAGGCTTTCGTGCTCCTCGCACCCCATCCTCAACCGCCGCCGTTGCCGGAAAAGGCGTTCGCCCATACCTGATCCCAAAGGCAGGCGAGACCCTCAGCGCCACAGTCACAAAGGTTTTGCCAAAGGCGATCACGGTTCAGGCCGGCGGGTATCAGGGCGACATCGCGCTCGACAAGGTGCCCTGGCTGAACAGTTCGCAACCGCGCCAACAGTTTCAGGCCGGCATGGAGGTGAAGGTTCAGGTCTTAAGCGTCAATAAGCAAAAAAAGACACTCGAACTGAACCTCGAACAGGATCCCGAGATTGAGGGCGCCTTCCTCGCCATGGATCCGAGAGACGGCGGCGTCAAAGCGATGATCGGCGGGTACGACTTCGAACGATCCAAATTCAACCGCGCGCTCCAGGCCAGGCGACAGCCCGGCTCGGCCTTCAAACCGTTTGTCTACGCCGCCGCCTTTGATCGCGGCCTTACCCCTTCTACGATCATCAATGACACACCCGTCAGCTACTCGCTCCTCGTTGACGGCAAACGAACCGAGTGGAGTCCGGAGAACTACGACCGTAAGTTCCGCGGCCAGACCACATTACGATACGGGCTGGAACACTCCATCAACGTTGTCGCAGTGAAGCTCATCGAGCAGATCGGCGTCGATCCGGTCATCGAGTTGGCCCGTAACCTTGGGATTGAGAGCACCCTGCGGCGGGAATATGCTCTGGCCCTCGGCGTGTCGGAGGTCACATTATCGGAGCTGGTTTCGGCCTTCGGTGTCTTTGCGCATTCAGGGATCCGGTTTCCGCCATACGGCATCAGGAAGGTGACTGACAACAAAGGGGCACTCCTGGAAGAGCATATCCCGATGGGTCAGCAGGTGATGCGGAAGGAGACGGCGTTCGTCTTGACCAACGTCCTGCAAGGGGTCGTCGAGCGGGGGACCGGGTCACGAGCGCGCGTTCTGGGAAGACCTGTCGCGGGTAAAACGGGAACGACTCAGGCGGCGACCGATGCCTGGTTTATCGGGTATACGCCTGATCTCGTCGCGGGGGTCTGGATCGGTCACGATACCAAGCGATCACTCGGGCCACACGAATCGGCCGCCACTCTCGCCGTTCCCATCTGGACCCGTTTCATGCAACGAGTCGTTCAGGATACTCCAATAGAAGAGTTCCCTGTGCCGGCAAACGCGGCGCCGGTGTTGGTCAACTATATCTCGGGTCGTCCTACCACCCCTGACGATAAGGATGCCATCAAGGAGTTTGTCTTCAGGTAGCACCCTCTGGGAAGCTGTCAGCTTTCAGGCGTCAGCACCGAGCGTAAAAGGCTGACGGTAGATAGACTGAAGGCTGAAGGAAGTAGGGAACTATACCTAAAAGCCTTCAGCCTAAACTCCTGATGGTTATCTTCTGTGGAGCTAACTTGGCCAGCCGATATACTGCCCATCCTCCCACAGCTCAACCATCCTGCTCACGATGGTCAGTCGGTCTTCAAATCGTTCACTTTGTGAAAGGACGTGATCCGATGGGCTGTGATCCTGAAGGTGAGGACGGGAGAGTTCGTTGAGACTGAAGTAACTCTCACGCAGCCTCGCCAGCGCTGTCTTGTTACAACGAAGCAGGTTCGAGGTGGGAACGATCAGCGGCTTAGGATTGTCGAACAGATGGCCCCAGTGAAGACAGTCACGGAGATTGATCCCTGTGAGCCGCCAGACCAACCGCGCAAACTCCATAAACCACTCGGTGGTACGAGCGCATACCAGACAGCCCTGGCAGTCGTCGTGAACAACCACAGGGACATAGGCCTCCGCCATCGGCCCGTCTGTCAGGATCCACTGCACACCCCGATAATGGTGAAAGCGCAGCTTCGGTAAAGCCGTCTTACTTCGACCCCGAATCGACTCGTGTCGGCTCTCACGAACCGGCGCCACCGACCGTCTCTCACGCACAACGACCAACGACGAGGCCGGCGGAACTATTGTCGTCCGTCGTCCATTCAGTTCCATTTCCTAATTTCTTCACTATGCTGCCGCGTATAGTCTCCACAACGGCCCGCAGTACTCTGACCGCCCGAACTCGCACTATCCTTATCGCCGGTGGCCGACGTTGTCAACACTCTCTTACACATTTCAGAAAAGGTCTATCGCGTCTATTTGGCCTACCTAGTCCATTTGGTCCAGACCACACGACAAAACAGACCCAGAACTCTCCCAAGAGCTACATTTTCGATCGTCGTGGTCGGCGGTGTCGCATGGGATATTACTCTGTGGGTATGGGGTCACATGGTGCAGTTATTCCCTATACCTTCTCAGACACGAGGCCTATCCCACGGAAACAGGATCGTCCGAAGGGTAGTCCGTTCCTGCACCATCTCGATCGCCCTCGGCAGCTCCATGAGCGGGAGGCGGGCAGTAATGAGGCGGGCGACCGGCACCTCTCGGCGAACGATGGCTTGGACAGCGTCGGCAACATCGGCCGGGGTATGGTGGTAGATCGGGATGATCCGGATCTCCTCGTAATGTAACCGATGCAGGTCGAGGGAAAGAACAGCGCCTTTAGCCACTCCTCCAAAGGGCACCAGTGTGCCGCCCCGACCCACCAGTTCAAACGCTTCCTGATGCGCCTGCGCGCTCCCCACCGCCTCAATAACGACATCGGCCCGGTCAACGCCCAGCGACGTTCGCACGCTCGCATTCTCCGGCCCTCCGGCGGTGTTCACCGCCGCGTCCGCGCCGAAGCTCTTTGCCAGAGCCAGACGATCCTCATGATGATCCAGACTGAGGAGGCGAATCGACTGCCCGTACCGGCGACGGAGGACGGCGATGAACATCAGGCCGATTGGTCCGGCTCCCACGATAACGACACGATCTTCGTCGGAGATCTGCACGCGACGAACAGCGTGCATGACGCAGGCCAGCGGCTCAGCCAGGGCCGCTTCCTCAAAGGGAACCTGCACGGGTAACTCATACAGGTTCACCTCTGCGATCCGTCCGGGGATACGAATGTAGGGGGCGAAGGCGCCGTTGTTGTACAGAAGTCGTTCGCACATACCCTGACGAGCGCGCCGGCACGCGCGACACCGGGCCGACGGTTCCGGATCGGTGCAAGGAGCCGAGTTCGCGGCAACCACCCGCATTCCCGGCTGCCACCGAACATCCGCCTGCTCCCCTCGCGCCACCACGACCCCGGCCCACTCGTGCCCGAAGAACCCGGGGATCTTAATCATCGGGTGCGATCCACGCAGATAGACCTTACGGTCCGTGAAATCGATAGAGGCGGCCTCGACCCTGGCCAAGAGATCCTTCGGGCCTATCGGAGGAATCGGCACCTCCTCCAACCGCACATCTTCCGGACCGTGAAGCACCGCCGCTACCATCGTCCGGTTCAGGATCTCCACGGGAATCATGCCGCGCCCGTTCCGTTTGCGTAAAACACGATCTTGGTGGCCTGCCCTTCTCTCTGGAGGCGCGCGCCTTCAGCGAACCGACTCAGGTCGAAGCGATGGCTGATAAGGGGGGCGGTCCGAATCTGTCCCGAGGCCAAGAGTCGAATCGCCTCTCCCAATTCTACCGGCGTGGACGAATAGGTTGCCGTAAGAGACAGCTCCTGTCGGTAGAAGACGCCCAGGTCGATCGTCATGCGTCCGGCCTCGCCCGCATCGGCAAACAGGTTGATCTTTCCCCCGGCACGCAGGACGCCAAGCGCCGCTTCCACCATCGACGCGCTGACCGCAGTCAGAATAGCCCCATCGATCCCGTCGTCTTCAGTGACCGAGCGCAGGGCCATTCGCGGATCCGCCCCGGCGATATTGATGGTCGTCTCAATACCGAGGGCTCGAGCCAACTCCAGACGCTCCTCGCGAATATCCACACAGATCGGCCTCGCGCCGAATACGGCAACGGCCTGCGCAACCAGCAACCCCATGCCTCCCGCGCCGATCACCACGATCTGATCGCCGGCCTGCACATCGGATCGCTTCACTGCCCGCAACGCGCAGGCCAACGGCTCCATAAAGATGCCGACGTCGTCCGGGAGTCTCTCAGGAAGCGCAAAGGCCGTCTGCGCGACATGCAGGGCTGGAATCCGGACATACTCGGCGAAACCGCCCGGATCGATGTTGGTCGCTTTGAACTGGGGGCACATCGAGTCGTTGTCATGGCGACAGTACCGACACCGGCCACACGGAACATGGTGCGCAACGGCCAGACGATCACCGAGGGCAAATCGCTGCATCATCCCCTCGCCGACCGCCTTGACCACCCCTACCAGCTCGTGGCCCAGCGGAACGGGCAGCTTCAGCGGCGTCCCGCCAAAGATCTTCCCCAAGTCGGAACCGCACAGGCCACATGCCCGCATCTCCAGCAGCAGTTCCCCCGGTCCGACGGATGGAACCGGGAGCTCCGTCAGCTCAACGACCCCGGTTTCCAGTAGGCGAATCGCTTTCATCCGATCACTGCTGCGCTGCTTCGGTGCCGGCGCATTGTTCACAGTGGCAGTTCGCCCGTAGAGATTCATACGTATAGATGCCGGTGTCGTGCCCATCGCTCCAGGTAAAGTTCAGCGCGTACCAACCCACAGGGCGATAGTTGGTAATCTGCACCTCGCCAGGCTTCAGGACCGGACCGCTGAGAACCAGGAGATCTCTGGTGTTGAGCCTCTTGCTCCTGGTATCATTGCAAGAAGCACATGGGCAGTCGCGCCGAAGATCATCAAACGAGTACACGCTGCGATGTTCGTCGCGCCATGTAATGATCAGGCTCCGCTCCTGCCGGTCAACGATCACCTCGGCCGGATCAGACGATCGCGCCTGTCCTCGACTTCGATCGGGGATCGGTATCATCGCTCGTCCACTAGCTCTGAACTCTATCTATACCGCCGGGAAATCCACGCTGTTGTCGGACTACTCGACCCCGAGAGATCGCCCGAAGGAGCAACCGCCCTTCATCCGTCTCCTGTTCGAGGTGAGGGATCAGGTCTCCATAGCGGATTACCATCTCTCCTATCCTCGCGAAAACCTGATTCTGGTCGATCTTGTACCGCTCAATCCACCGCTTCACCTCAGCGATGGCCTCCTCCTTCGTCAATAGCGGGGGCTCACCCTCCTCAGTATCCGGTGGGATCGGCTCATGGTCTTGGCGATTCGACTCATCTACCATATCGGTCACCATGCTTCCGAATACAGGCGTCACAACCGCCCTGTTGAGATGCCGCGTCCTGCCTCAGGATGGCGTGCCGCTCTTTTATCCGATGTAGCCGCCCGCCGCCCCTGGGGAACAACCGGCGTCGCGAAAGCGACGACAGCCATCGACCGTATTTCGTAAGAGCATGGCGACCGTCATCGGGCCGACGCCGCCCGGCACCGGCGTGATCAGCGAGGCCTTTTCCGAAACCCCCGGAAAGTCCACATCCCCCACTACCCTGCCGTCTGTCAGGCGATTCACACCGACATCGATCACCACGGCTCCCTCTTTCACCATCGAGCCGGTTACTAAACCCGGTTTCCCTGCCGCCACAACCAGAATGTCGGCCTGTCGGGTATGAGCGGCAAGATCGCGGGTCTTAATGTGGCAGATGGTGACGGTCGCGTGGTGTTGCAGCAGCAGAAATGCCGTCGGTTTGCCGACCACCACACTCCAGCCGACAATGACGGCATGCTTCCCCTCGATTCCCACATTCGATCGATTCAGCAGTTCGAGAATACCAAGCGGCGTAGATGCCACAAAGAGGGGCTTCCCGACGAGCAATCCGCCCAGGTTCGCGGGGTGAAATCCGTCCACATCCTTTTCCGGGAGGATCGTCTCCAGGACTCGCTTTTCGTTGATGTGGGGCGGAAGCGGAAGCTGGACGAGAATAGCGTGCACGGCAGGATCGCCATTCAGGCGCGCGATCTCCTGAAGAAGCCACGCTTCCGGAAGATCGGCCGGCAGATCGATCCGCACCGAGGTAATCCCGACTTCCTTGCATGCCCTGGCCTTATTCTGCACGTAGGTTGTTGAAGCCGGATCATTCCCGATCAGGATCGCCGCCAGGCACGGCACCACTCCGGTCTGCGCAGCCATTGCCGTAACGTCGAGTCGAACCTCCCGGCGAATCTCCGCCGCAATAGCCTTACCGTCGATGAGCCGTGCTGACATGCGGCCGCCTCAGGGCTCCCGTTGAATCCGAAGGATTGAGGTGGAGTGGCCGGTCCGTTCGTCGATCTCCACCACGACTCCGCACAATCGAGGCGCCCCGGTAGCCGGTCGGTACTGCTTCGGAAGACCGGACAGGAACTTCGCGATCGGCGCCTCAATGCCCATCCCGATGACCGAGTCGTACCCACCCGTCATCCCCACATCAGTGAGAAGCGCCGTCCCTCCGGGAAGGATCCGCTCATCAGCGGTCTGGACATGCGTATGAGAGCCGATCACCGCCGACACCCGCCCGTCGACGTACCAGGCAAAGGCCTGTTTCTCCGCCGTCGCCTCGCCATGAAAATCGACGAAGATCAGTGTGGTCTCTCGGCGCAGCCGGCCTATCTCACGGTCACCCACTCGGAACGGACAATCAAGCGCGGGCATAAACGCCCGCCCTTGCAGATTGAGCACTCCTACGACACACCCGCCTTTGTCCACCACCAGGCTTCCCCTACCCGGCGCCGGATCGGGGTAGTTGGCCGGCCGCAGGAGCCGCTCCTCCTTTGCGATATACTCTTCGACCTCCTTCTTGTCCCAGACGTGGTTCCCGGAGGTCAGGAGATCGACGCCGAGCGCAAACAGCTCTTCAGCCATTGCGCCGGTGACGCCGAAGCCGCCGGCCAGGTTTTCGCCGTTCGCAATGACGAGGTCGATCTTCTGCTCCTCGGTCAGGCGCGGCAATACGGATGCCACGATCTCACGACCGGGCTTTCCGATAATGTCACCAACGAATAAGATTCGCATGGCTTAGTATTTCGGGTTTCGCGTTCAACACCAACCGAACCGAAACTTTAACTCGACACCCGGAACTCGAGACTTGAAACATTACTATTTCGCATACTCCACGGCCCTGGTCTCGCGGATCACAGTCACCTTGATATGGCCGGGGTACTGTAGTTCCTCTTCAATTCGCTTTGCGATATCCCGCGCAAGCTGATACGCCTGCACATCCGATACCTCAGCGCTTTCAACAATGATACGCACCTCACGTCCGGCTTGAACAGCATAGGTCTTGCTCACGCCGGCAAAGGAGTTCGCGATCCTCTCCAACCCCTCCAGCCGTTTTACGTAGCTTTCCAACAGTTCACGTCTGGCCCCAGGCCTGGCCGCCGAGAGCGTATCGGCAATTTGAAGCACGACGGCCTCTAGGCAGGTGATCTCCACGTCCTCATGATGGGCGGCGATCGCGTTCACCACCCTCGGGTGCTCGCCATACTTCTTGGCCAACTCAGCCGAAATGGAGACGTGAGTCCCTTCCATGTTGACGTCGGCCGACTTCCCGATATCGTGGAGTAAACCAGCCCGCTTGGCAATTCTGACATCGAGTCCCAACTCAGCCGCCATAACGCCGGCCAGTTGTGCTACCTCTATCGTATGCTGAAGCTGATTCTGCGAATAGCTGGTCCGGTACTTGAGTCGCCCAACCAGGCGCACCAATTCGGGGTGGAGGTTGCTGATCCCCACTTCGAAGGCCGATCGTTCACCGGTCTTCCTGATGTCGTCATCGATCTCGCCCTTCACCTTCTCTACTATTTCTTCGATACGCGCCGGATGAATCCGCCCATCTGTGATAAGGCGTTGCAGCGACTCCTTGGCGATTGCTCGCCGGATCGGATCGAAGCCGGACAGGATCACCGCTTCAGGGGTATCATCTACGATCACATCAATCCCTGTTGCTCGCTCAAAAGCCCGGATGTTGCGTCCCTCCCGACCGATGATCCGGCCTTTCATCTCATCGTTCGGCAGATCCACCACAGAGACCGTTGACTCCATGATGAACTCCGACGCACACTTATCGATGGCAATGGTCAGGATCTCTTTCGCCTTCTCGTCTGCCGTCGTCCGCGCCTCATCCTCAAGCCGTTTGAATAAGGCGATCGACTCGATTCTCGCGTCCTGCTCCAAATTCTGGAGCAGAATCTTCCTGGCCTCTTCGGCTGTCAGGCCGGAGATACGCTCCAACTGTCGCTGCGCATCAACCATCAACTGAGCACACTGGGTCTCTTTCTCAGCGGCAGCCTGCTCCCTGTTGCCGAGATCCCTGGCCAGTGAATCCAGTTCACGATCCCGTCGTTCCATCTGCTCCAGCCTTCGTTCGAGGACCTCTTCCTTCTGACTCAACTGGCGCTGCGCGTTGTCGACCTCCTGCCGACGACTCTTGGTTTCTCGCTCCAGGTCGGCCTTCGCCTGAATAGCAAGTTCCTTAGCCCCAAGCTCAGCCTCCCGAACCTTAGTTTCCGCCTCTTTCTGCGCCTCGTTCAGGATGCGCTTAGCCAAGGTCTCTGCCTCAGCTATCTTACTCTCAAATACCTGCTTTCTGAGCAGGTACCCAACGATGACACCTGCAACCGCTACGATCAGAACGATCGCTAACTGATCAAGTCCAATTGCCAACGGAGGTCCACCTCCTTCCACGCTTCCTATGCCAACGCCATTGAATACATGGCTGGGAATACAACAAGAGGATCACTATGTAGAAGTTAGATAAAACCTTCGGATTGAGGCGAGAAGGGTACAAAGGGTGAGTGGCCCTAATAACGGGTGAGTACGCGATAGGGGAGGAAGAGAGAACCCCCCGCCTTTGTGCCGTTTGAGGGGTGAGGTTTGAACCTGGCTAACCAGGTGGCTGCCCGGGCAGCGTTTCAGGCTCTCCCCACCTAAGTGGGGCTATGCACACCACGCTGCGAAGAGGGCCCCCGTTGTTTTCTGTTGGTTCAAAAAACGCACCCTCATCACGAACACGGCAGGGGGTCTCGCTGATTTCATACTGCGTACAATGATACACCGCAGCCCTCTTGCTCCACCTATGCTCCACTGACTTCAGATTTCTGATCAACGCCGCGAGAACCGCTCGCTCCCTCTTCGAGGGCGGTTCTCAACAGCTCTGATAGTGTACCCAACTTCACCGCGATCAATCTCTCGGACCGCTCTCGCTCCGTCTCTGCCTTAAAAAGCTCATCCGCAATATCGAGTGAGGCCAACACGATCGCCTTGGTGGGTGGGAGCGTCTGAGATCTCTTTACAACCCCATCCAGTTTCGCGTCGACATACGCCGCAACCTCTCGGACATACGAGGGATCTTCTGTAGCACGGATCGTGTACTGCTCCCCCCGAATGACGACGCTCACCAGTTCCTCCATGCGATGCTCACGCCCCGGATTCAACGGAGGCCTCAATCCGAGCGATCTCCTCCAGCAAGTGATCTATCTTCAGTCGAATCTCCTCACGTTCCTCCTGCATGTGAACGAGCTGCTCCTGATCTTTCTTTCGTGCGGCCTCGAGCGCCCCCACCTGCTCTGCTTGCACCTTGACTACAGCCTGCAGCTCGTCTACCTGCCGCTCCAGAACCACCCTCTCTCCCTTGAGCTTCGCTACGAGCGCAACCGCCAACCTTACTCGATCTTCCAGCTCCTCCAGTTTTTCAGCAAGCATCGTCCGGCCCCGGTCTGAAAAATCCTCCAGCATGCAGTCTCCGTAGTGGTAGTCCTTGCCCGGTTGAGAGCCTACCAAAGCCATGCACCCTTGTAAAGCGAAAACTATCCCCGCAGCCGCGCCCCGGTCATCCGCTGTAACTGCTGAATAATGCAGGACTCGACTTGCTCCACTTCAGCATCGATCAGCGTGTGATCCGGAGAACGGAAAACCAGCCCGACGCCGCACGATTTATACCCTTGTGGCAGTTCCTTCCCACGGAACAGATCGAACAGCTCAACCCGTTCGAGCAGCGATCCCCCGGCCTGCCTGACAGTCTCGAACAGGTCGGCGACCGGTACGCGCTCCGGAACGACGAGCGCCAGATCCCGTCGTATCGCGGGAAAGCGGGGCGGCGGCTCGATTCGCAAGAACCGCTCCCCGATCACGCTCAGAATCTGCTCCAGATCGAACTCAGCCAGACAGACGGGAACTCGCACCTCAAAGTTGCGCGCAACCGCCGGGTGGAGCTCTCCCATCACTCCAAGCCGCACATCCCTCGAGTACACAGCCGTCGTTCGCCCCGGATGAAACGATTGCTGATCCGCAATCTGAACGAAGCGCGTCTCCCCCAGTTCCAGGCGATCAAGCAACTCCTCTACGACACCCTTCAAATCGTAAAAATCCAACTGCGCAGCCGTCCGACTCCACTGTCGCGGCCATGTTGGCCCCGCCATGCCGATGACCAGCATCTGCCGCTCCTGGGGCAAGTCGGCGTGGCGCGGCAGATAGACCCGTCCGATCTCGAATAGACGCGGACCAGCCTCGTCCTGACGAAGATTGTTGGTCAGGCAGTCCAGGAGGCTGGGGAGCAGCGACATCCGAAGCATCTCCTGATCGGGGGTCATCGGATTCGCCAGGCGATATCCATCCGATATCTCAGCGTCTCTTCCGGACATCATCTTGTTCAGGAGGCGTCGACCGATCAGCGAGTACGTAATGACCTCATGCAGGCCGCAACCCACAAGCAGGTCACTGAGCCGTTCGGTAAGACGACGCATCGGTTGCGGCGGGTAATCGGGCAGGTGGCCTGCCAGCGTCGTGGTTGGAATCCGGTCGTAGCCAATCAGACGCGCCACCTCTTCCACCAGATCGGCTGAGATCTGAATGTCGCTCCTATGCGCCGGCGGCTTTACCCGCAGGGCGTTGCCATCTTCCCGGCAGTCAAACCCAAGTCGGCCGGCCAGCGCGTCCCGAATCTGAGCCGTTGTAAGATCAATCCCTAAGACGCGACGAAGCTCCGCCGGGGTCAGCGTAAACTCCATCGGCTCTCGGGGGGCGGGGAAGACATCCCGTAGTCCGCGTGACGCCTTGCCTCCACAAATCTCGACAAGCAGCTTGGTCGCTCGCCTCAGTGCGGCGGTGGTAGTGACCGGCGGCAGCCCTTTGTCGAAACGGAACGACGCTTCGGTCCTGAGTCGCAGCGCACGGCAACTCTGTCGGACCGAGCCGGGACTGAAGTTGGCCGACTCCAACAACACACTCTTCGTCGACGGGGTAACCTCTGTCTCTGAGCCGCCCATAATCCCGGCAAGCGCGACCGGACGCTTCGCATCGGCAATGACCAGCATCTCGGATGAGAGCGTCCGCAAGAGGCCATCCAGCGTCCGAAGCGATTCTCCAGCCGTCGCGCGCCGCACCACAATGCGCCTATCATGAATCGTCTCGTAGTCAAAAGCATGCAACGGCTGTCCATGCTCGAGCATGACGTAGTTGGTAACATCTACGACATTATTGATGGGGCGCACACCGGCCGCCATGAGACGCCTCTGAAGCCACGAGGGCGAGGGGCCAACTGTGATACCGTGCACGACGGATGCGCTGTACCGCGGACACAGGTCGGGCGCCAGGATTTCAACCTGCACCTCATCCCGAACGTCGCAACCTTCCTCCTGGTAGGACAGATCAGGCAGGTGCAGTGGCGCCTCAGTAATGGCCGCCACCTCGCGCGCAACCCCGAGCATCCCCAGGCAATCCGGTCTGTTCGGCGTCACTTCGAGATCGAGAATAGTGTCCCCCAGCACCGCATTAAGCGGTGAGCCGATCTCGGCCTCGTCTGGAAGGATCAGCACCCCTTCGTGAGCCTCCGACAGGCCCAGTTCCTTCTCGGAGCAGAGTACCCCTCGCGAGACAACCCCCTGAATCTGGACCACCTCTACCACGGTAGGCCGACCTGTCTGAGCGTCGATCAGGCGAGCCCCAACCGGCGCAAACGGCACCCGATCGCCGGCCTTGAGATTGGCGGCGCCGCTTACGACTGTGATCCTCTCGCCAGGTACGGATAAGCACACTACCGTGAGCGAGTCAGCCGCCGGATGCGGCTCAATAGATGCGATCTGTGCGACAATAATCCCAGGCCAGCCGTTACCGCGCTCTTCAATTCCGCCTACCTCGGTTCCACACATGGTCAGCCGATGGGCCAGCTCCTGAACAGGCAGAGCCAAGTCGACATAGTCAGATAGCCATTCCAGCGATACTTTCATCGGACTCATCAGATTCCTCAGAAATAGCGGTCAGCCTTCAGCTGTCAGCCTCGGACAAAACCAACTTTACGGCTGTACCCGTGTTTTTGCTTGCTCCATCGCGATCTGCTCAACATGCGACAAAGCCTTAGCGCCTGACGCTCCCTCTATAGCCTTAATTGCGATGTCTTGAACCTGGCCCTTCGCCTCTTCCAATCGCCGCTCGAGCGCCTCGATATGTGTGGTCTGCCGTGCTACAGTCTCCTGGAGAGATCGTATCTGCAATTCGGCCAGACGACGCTCCACCTCCACATCTTTTCGGAGAAGCGTCACCTGCTGCTCATGGCTTCGTGCCACCGATTGCACCGCCTCTGCAACAGCCCGTTCAACTTCTCGATCGAGTCGACCCTGAAACTCTTCGGCCTCTTTCGACAATCGCGCGAATGCCGACTCTTTCTCCTTCAACTCAGCGTCTCTCGATTGCCAGCTTTTCTCCAACGCCTCTTGTTTTTCACGGTTCTTCTTCTCGAGTAACCGTAACTCCTCTTCGTATTTATCCTGAGCCTTCTTGCGCTCGAGCGTCTTCTTGTATTCGAATTCCTCGACCTCGCGCTGGCGCTGCTTCTTCAGGGCATCCTCATATTCCTTTTGTTCCCGCTCCCGTTGCCGATCCTGTTCGGCCCAGGCAGCCCTCGCAGCACCGATCTCGGCTTCCAGGGCTGCTTTCTGCTGCTGATATTCCTGGACCAGTAGATCCAGGGCGGTCGTGGCAACATCGATCTTGTGCAGCCTTTCGATCTCCGCCTGCTCCAGCGCGATGGCTTCGCGAACCGACTGGAGCGTGTTCACCTCATGCACCAGTTTATCCGAAAGGCCGGCCAGGAACCTGGAGATATCGAGATTCAGATTTGTGATCCCCTGGACGACCCCTTCCACCGTGAGATCAGCAACGGCCTGGCGAACATCCATCTCTTTCTGCTTCAGGATCGCCTCGGTCTTCGCGGTCGACACCTCTTTGGCTGATGTTACCTCTTCAACGATCTCCTCGAACTCCCGTTTCACCTCGGCCTTTGGCTTTTTTGCCTTGCTGGGTGTCGGTTTCGGCGTCGCCATGCATATACCTCCTCTCCTCGATTCCACGATGTCGGGGACAGTTCGATCCCTGGTATAGCCCCTCCACTCACATAACCATTGCTACCGCCGGAGACTATGTCAATAGCCGATAAATGTCAACCAACAAGGGGAGAGCGCCGCACCAAACAGGACATTTCACCTGCTAGTAGCAGGAAGCGTCTGTAGAATTGGCCCTCGAGGAGGATGTGATCCAGCTCAGATCCATGCGCAGCGGAAGATCGCCACTACGAAATCCATCCCTGAAACTACTTCTTGGGCCTGAAGCTGGCCTAAGAATAGAGATTGATAGCGCAACCCCTTCATTCGTCTGTCATTGCGAGTAACCCATCCGGCGGGGGCCGACCCGCAGGTGGCAGAAACTTAGCCAGTTTCTGAGTAGCGACCAACGGGAGTGTGGCAATCTCATCGTTGTACCCAAGGGCCACGTACCCCAAATACTGTGAGATTGTTTCGGTCGCTCCGCTTCCTCGCAATGACCGCTGAGGGAGGGAGACTTTCTAACCAATGACACGTCGGCAAACTCTATTCTTGAGGCTTGGAAAGGCATTGCATGAGCCGATACTCGTAGTGTATTGTAGTGTAGGAGGTGTCTCATGAGAACAGTCCTGTCGGTCAGTCTTCCTGAACAGCTATCAGAAGAGTTGGATCAGGTATCGAAGCGCACAGGCCGGAACAAGAGCGATATTGTAAAGGAATCCCTGAGTCTATTTCTCTGGGATCTCAAACTCAAAGCGATCCAGAAAACGCTCGGTCCAAAAGCCAAGAGGCGCGGCCTTGTCAGCGAGGAGGATATCTTTCAGGCAATCTCATGATTGCCGTATTTGATACCAATGTCCTGATCGCGGCGATCATCACAGAAGGGATCTGCTCCAAGCTACTTCGTAGGGCGAGAACCGGTGAGGTGTCTCTTGTCTCATGCCCCTTCATTCTAACTGAGGTTCGACGCATCCTAACGCGAAAGTTCCGTCTCTCACGCGAAGAGGTCACTGCCGCAATAGAACTGATCTGTGAGGCTATGTCGGAGATCATCGGCCAAGAGCCCGAGATCGACAGCATATGCCGGGATCGTGACGACGATCACGTGCTGGCCTGCGCGCTGGCCGCAAAGGCCGATTATCTTGTGACAGGCGATGCTGATCTGCTGGATATAAAAAGCTTTCGTCGAGTGAGAATCGTCACACCAAGAGACTTTGAGGCGTTGTTCGAATGAACGGGAGTCAGACTCGATATCGACCCGTATGAACGTAGGCGCTACCTGCAACGTGTGGAGGAGTGCTCTAGGCTCCTTAGCCGTTGAAAATTCTTGACCGCTTCCGGTGTATGCGATAAGCTCATACGAAAGATATGAACATTCGGAGGCAACAATGTCACCAAAAGGTTCGCGTGCGGTCAAGGTAAGAATCACGGCCAGCTTTGACCCTGCCGTGGTCCGGACTATTGACAGACTGGCCAAGATAACCGGCCACTCCTCCCGCAGTCGGCTCATTGAAGAAGCCCTTCAGTACTGGATTACTGCACAGCAGCGGCGCAACCTCGAACAGCAGATCGAGGCGTACTACCTCTCCCTCTCCGAGGCCGAACGTGAAGAAGATCGGGAATGGGCCGAGGGCGCGTCGCGCGCCGCGACCACTCTCTGGGATTGAGCGAGACGCTCCATCGTATCCTCGCCGGGGGGAGATCTACCTGGTCAGGCTCCTGGGTCAGCCCGCAGATCGGAAAGCCCGCCCGGCCTTGGTGGTGTCGCTGGATGTTCGTAATCGCCTCGCTCATGACGTAGTCGTCGTTCCGCTTTCAACCACCTTGAGGCCCAGCCCTACACATGTTGCACTCCCCGCCGGTGAGGGAGGCCTCGACTATCCGTCCATGGCGAAATGCGAGCAGATCACCACGCTCCATAAATCCTACCTGCTGCGCGGCCCATTTGCTGGAATGATCAACCTTGCCACAATGGAAGAGGTCGAGCGAGCCATCCAACGAGCCATCGGCATCCTTGTTCCTTGAAGGAAACCGGCTCCCACCTCAACCATTCTACCTTACTTGATCTTGATCCGAATGCTCCTCTGATTGCTGGAATCCGCGCTCGAGGTCACTTGCACCACGAAGTCGAAGATGCCCGCAGCCGCGGGCGTCCCAGAGACCTGCCGCGTACCCGGATCAAGGGTAAGGCCCGGTGGAAGCGCCCCGCCGACCAGACTGAAGGCAAGAGGCGAGATCCCACCCGCAGTCTTCAATATAGATGAGTATGGGGTCCCAACTGTACCCCCTCTCAGTTTTTTGGTCTTGATCTTCACGCCCTTGACAATCTGCAGAGAGAGGTTCTGCGTCGCCGAGGCTCCTGCAGCGTCGGCCACCTGGACGGTAAAGGTTGCCGTCTTGGCCTTCGTCGGAATGCCGGTGAGAGTCCCCTCCACAGTCAAGGCGAGGCCTTGAGGCAGCTTGTTCTTCCTGCCCCCGCCCAGGCTCCAGGTGTAAGGGGGCGTTCCGCCTTCGGCCTGCAGCGCATACCGATAGGCGGCTCCCTGCTCTCCTGCGGGCAGACTGTGGGTCAAGATGGCCAAAGGCACCGAGTGCACCAGGACAGTGATGCTGTCCGGGTCACTGTTCGCACTGCCATCATTGACCACGAGTGAGAAGGCGAGGAGCGTGTCGGCTGATACGGCAGGGGCGCTGAAGGATGGGGTTGCGGTCGTGGCGCCGGTCAGGGTGACAGCCGGACCTGAGGTCTGGGTCCACTGGTAGGCAAGGGGGGTGCCGTCGGGGCTGAGGCTCTGAGTGCCGTCGAGGATAACGGTCGCCCCTTCGTTGACTACCATATCCGGGCCGGCATTACTCGTGAGGAGAGTAGCGTCTACGGTTGCGTCGATAGAAGCGAATATCCCAGAGTTTGACGCGACAACGGTGGTTGCTCCGTTGCCTTTGGCCTCAATTAATCCGTTCACATCAACAGTAACGATAGCCGGATCACTCGATAGGTAGGTTGTCCCAGTACCCATCCCTGTAATGTCCCGCTCAACACCATCCGCATAGACTCCGCTCACGGTAATCTGCTTCTGTGACCCCATGACAAAGAACCCGAACACCGTTGAGTCAAGGTTCAAGGATTGCAGTGTAGCGGTCGGTTGAATACTGACCGTGATTTCGTCTGATACGATAGTGCCAGCTGCATCCTTACCCAAGGCAAGCATGATCATGGGTCCAGCCGCCTCGGTGGGTATCGCAATGGTAAAGCTGAACGGGGCAGTAGTCAGCTCCTGCACGAGGATGGGGGTGACCAGCAACACCGAAACGGGTACGAATCCGTCCACGGGCTCAACAGTCACAGTCACTACCTGTCCAGGCGAAACGGTCGAGGCATCGGGCGGCGCCGTAATATTGACTCCGGTGGATACTGTCAAGGAGTTCGTGGCTGATCTAGCAGCATCCTTCCGAAGGCTAGTGAAAAATGTTGGCTGAGCGCTTGCGGCGATCAGAGATGCCACCCCTGTAGGGAAGCCACGCCGAAATAAGTCTTGGTCTGGAGCTGCGTTCAAAAGCTCGATCGCTTGATCCACAACAGCTGGATTGCTGGTCGCTCCTGTATGGAAATGGTTAAAGGTGCTCGAGGCAGGTGAAGTCAGCCCGCCAGACTGATTTGCGGTCGTTATGAGAAGGTCGCTGCTGCCAGGTATGATATCTGGCGAGGTGTTGAAATTGAAAAGCTTTAACACCTTGAAGAAATCGCCGAGCGTCCCGGGCAACAGGCTGAGATCGACTTCCCACACGAAATCCCCGATGATGGCATGGCTCGGTGCGTTGGTTGGTGCGGCATTGATCGCAGCTATCGCAGGACTAATCGTCATTAAATCTTCTACTGCTCCTTCGTCCAACGGATATCCGAAAGCTCGTGCGGCAACTATCAGCAGAGCAGCATCTAGTGGCCTCGAACCAGCCAGATCAGTCAGAAGCACGATTACGGCATTGGCGAAATAAGAACCGTCGTGTGGCGAATCAATCGTCACAAGCTTATTGATATCGCCCTCGTTGTAATTGGTACTCCGCCTGTATTGGCTAGCGCCAGCCCAGATGCGGCTCAGCAGGCCGCCCATGCTATGTCCGAAAAGATCAACCTGGGTCACCGCAATACCTTCCCCGTGCAACGTCCTCTTGGCATTCAGGATTTCATTTAGGATGACCCCGCTGTTAGCTGAAAAGTGTTTTGCGTTCGGATAGCTGGGACCGAACAGTCTTATGCCTGGTAGAGCGTTTCGCAGTTCACTTTCGAAATGGGAATCCACCCACGCTTGTTTCCGATTCGACCACAGACCATGAACCAGGATGATCGGGGGCCTCACCAGCGTGATATTCGCAATAGACTGGGTCGAGGTCGCGATGCCAGAAGGTAGAAAATCCAGGTTCAACCCGAGCACGCGCTGCACGACCCCCTCATCTCCAACAATACCGGGCCGTACGAACCGCTCAGGAGACTCATAAACGACGAAAGCCTTCTCACTGAAGCTTGTCGCGACCGTGTTGACTGTGATCGTTCCTCCCACTTGAGAACCATCGATGGAACGTAAGGTCCCGTCATTGTCCGACAGACCCGTGCCCTGCAGGGCAAACCTGGCAGAACCAGGCCTACCGACGTTCAGCCTTATCAACGCCTTGGTCACGCCGTCTGCGGTTACTTTGGATACGAGCCTACCTCCAGTTGCCAATCTCTCAGGATCAATTGTGATATCAGCCCCGCTCAGGAAATTGCTCGCATCAATGAGCTCTAACGAGACGGGCTGGGCGAGCGTCGCCTGAAAGATCTCCTCGTTGCCGTCGGCGTTGCCACCGGTCAGGTTGCGGTCGGAGCTAAAGGCGATCCGGGTGCCGTCCGAGTTGATGGAGGGCTCGGGGGTGCTGAAGCCGCCGCTTGTATTGGTAATCTGGGTGATCCCTGAGCCCTGGGTCCAGAGAAAGATCTCCCTGCTGCCGTCTGGGTTGCCGCCGATCAGGTCGTTGGTGGACTCAAAGGCGATCCGGGTGCCGTCTGAGTTGATGGAGGTGCTGGATTTGTTGCCCTCGGTTGAGTTGGTGATCTGGGTGATGCCGCTGCCTTGGGTCCAGAGGAAGATCTCAAACTTGCCGCCGGTCACGGAGCGAAAGGCAATCCGGGTGCCGTCCGAGTTGATGGAGGTGCTGGATTTGTTGCCCTCGGTTGAGTTGGTGATCTGGGTGAAGCTCACCTGCGCCTCGGCGGGCTGGGGGGCATACCCCGCGATCAGGCCGAACAGGAGCGCAAGTGCACCGAGAGACCGCCTGCCCATCCTCCACCGCATCATAAAGCCACCTCCGCCCATATCGCTGCCTGCCTCCTGTCTGCGGGCGCCCGCCCGCTGTGTCAATCACTCTCAATTCCGGTTCAGGATCTACCTTTGTGGTGCAACCCTGTGGTGTGTGGTCCACAAATACAAACACGCCTTTTGTGCCGGAACTCAGGCGCAAAAAGCGCGTTCGATTGGGCCCTGGATAATATCGCAATTCGTCTCATGGGATCACCGGGAACCTTGTCCTACGAAGTTCTGATATCAGATGTAATAGGTTAGCTCACATTGTGTAACGGAGCATAGGAAGCTACCCTTCCTGTCAAGAAAAAAGACAGCCGAGCGTGAGCTATGGAGAGATCGCGGTCACCATTGTTCGAACGCCGTTGCTGTGCTTGGGTTACTTTTGTCGCTTGACTATAGGCGGCAGCAGGTCTCAACACAATACGGAGAATTCCGTACATTCGCATGAGTAATGCTGTTCTCTTAAGCCGTTCGAAGTGAACCCTTCGACTCGGCTTCCTTCGACAAGCTCAGGGCGGGTCTGTTGAACCTCAACCAGGGATTTACAGGTCAGGGAATGCTAGGTGGGCAGTCAGAGACAGTCAATACGCCTGATGGCGTATTTTCCATTCCAGGGGCACCATGTCGTACCGCCCTAAGGTCCTGTACGCCACCCAGCGCTGTGCAGGCGACCAGGAAAAGAGGGAAGCAGAGACGAACTGATGCGGGAACGCTTCTGATGAAACGGCTTGATCAGTGTGCCGGCTTCTCTCCTCAACGAATTCCCGCGGCATCATCAGTTGCAGGTCGAAAAGCAGCTCAGCGATTTCGAGCAGATCCCTATCGCCGGTTATCAGTATGTTGGCCTTTGCAGCATGACAACATTCGAGGATCATATTATCTGTGGAGTCGCGGCAAAGCGAGAGCGTTTCGGTGGGATAGACGATCTTGGAAGGACAAGGGCGAATGAAAGTTTGCAGGACAGGCTCTTCTGTCAAGAAAAAAGCAGACCGCTCGTTGCGGTATTGACAGATTATATACTCTATATTACTCTCCCTGTAGAGGTGAAAACCGATGGCGAAGGTGATGATTTCGCTACCCGACGAATTCCTGAAGACCATAGATGCCGCGTCACGGGCAGAGCATCGCACGCGAAGCGAATTCATTCGAGAGGCCGTTCGCGCCTACTTCCAACAAGAGCGGCCTTACATACGGCCTATCGACAACCACGCCATACGGAAGGCGTACGAGTCTATGAGAGCGACCAGGTGGCGCGGGAAATTCGACTCTACCCAATTTATCCGGCGCATGCGTGAGACCCGATACGCCGGATGACTCCTCTTGTTCTGGATACTTCGGTCATCTTCAAATGGTCCAGACAGCCCCACGAAGAGCCGCTTGTCCCCCAAGCGCTTGTACTCTTAGAACAATATCTCAGCGGGGAAACCGACATTCGCGTCCCTGAGCTGCTGTTCTATGAGTTGGGCAATACGATCAAGCAGAAAAGGCACCTGCTCTATGGAAGTGAAGAGACCATCTTGCGCGACGTCTTCACGTTGGGCTTGACGGTGCATAGGTTGGATATGACCCTGGCTCAGGCGACGCTCAGGATCGCCCTGGAGCATGATGTCACGTTTTACGATGCCACCTTTATTGCTGTAGCCCAATCGGTACGTTGCAATCTCATCACCGCCGACCGAAAACTCCACCAAAAACTTCGCACCCTCCCCTTCGTCCGTTTCCTGGGAGATGTGCACATCCCCGCTTAAATCAGCTCGTCCTGGCTCACTCCTGACACCACATGCGGCCGCACCACCGCGCACGAAAACCCCCTCAATCCCCCCCCTTTATGAAAGGGGGGTCAGGGGGGTTTGTCTGAAGCTGACGGCTGTGCGTTGATCGCTAACGGCTATTTGCGAGGAACACGGAGGTCGTCAGCGTGGAAGAGGCAGCGATCGGCAGCCGGCCATGCCATCAATTCGCGTATGGTTGAGCCGATTCAATCCGTACGACTGTGAGATCGAGCCGACGTGCCGCATCTCGCTGTCGAGTATCTGCTGTAATAAACGGAATCCGAATCCCCGCCAGCGCCTGGAACGCCAGCGCTGAGCCGAGATGAAGGGCGTCGATCGTCTTGACCCCCGTCGTCTGGACGAGTTCCTCAGCATACGTGAGGACCAACGGTGCAAGCATCAAGATTCGTCTGCGATGGGCTTTGAGTCCATCCCAGAGCATGAGCAGTTTCCGACGGAGCTGCCGCCGCAGATACCCTACGAACTCAACGAGATCATGAGCGGAATGGAGGCATTCACGGCTCGGGCACGACGCCCTTCACAATCGACCTTGACTCATATGGACGGATAGTGCATACTTATATGCATGAGAACGACACTCAACATCGATGATGCCCTCTTACGTCGCGCAGCCGTACTCACCGGAGTTGACGAGAAGACCTCCCTCGTACGCCTAGGGCTCGAAGCCTTGATTGCTAAAGAAAGTGCCCGTCGCTTGGCGAACCTTGCGGGAACCGAGAAGCGACTTCTGCCTATTCCAAGGCGTCGCTCCGCCAGACCAGCATGATTCTCGTGGACACTTCGGTTTGGATTGAGCAGCTCCGAAAGGGGAACGAGCGGCTTCAGTCTTTGCTCTATGACGAGCAGGTCCTCTGTCATCCTTTCATTATCGGCGAGCTGGCCTGCGGGACGCTGCGGAATCGGCAGGAGATTCTCCGTCTATTGTCGGTTCTGCCTAAGGCTCTCGTTGCGGATCATGAAGAGGTCGCACATCTTATGGAAGGACGGCACCTCTACGGGCGTGGCCTAGGCTGGGTGGATGTCCATCTCTTAGCTTCATCGATCCTCACGAGATGTCCCCTCTGGACACTCGACAAGCGACTGAAGCAAGTCGCAGCCGCCCTCAAGATCTCAATATGACACGCAATGGTAACTACTCAGGTCGATAGACTGAAGGCTGAAGGCTGTTAACCGGAACCGAAAAGGTCGTGAATAGAAGTCCTGCGAAGGTGTGGCAAGCCCTTTCACTCACCCACCGGACGGAGTCGCCAGGATGGGTGTCAGGGAAACCGGCAGAAGAAGCGGAGGTCCTTGAAGCTGTATTTGAGTTTGGTAAGGCGCGCCAGATCAGCTTCGGCACCGTCATCTAGCCGGGCGAGACTGGGCGTCCCTGGCGGGCGCGGCCGACGAGCTTTCTGAGTTCCTCCATCGACTCCTCGAGCCACCGTAACCGTTCGGCTGGGCTGAGCTGGAGCCCGAGCTTGGCCTGTCGACGACGGTGTCCCTCGAAGTCCCAGTCCAGATCCCCTGACCTCTTCGAAAGACTGACCTGTCGTTCATCATGCATCAGGATGTCCCTTGGTTTCCTCCGCCTTGTCCGTGAGCGATTCCAGGGCGGCAATATCTTCCAGATCCCTGGGCCGACCCACGCTTTTCTTCAGGGCGATCAGGTCTTCGCTGGCGATGACCGTAGCGTCGGTCTTTTCCAGAGGGACGCGCAACGCGCGAGCATACACGGCATCAAAGTCAAACGGTTCAGACACGAACAGGTCAATCTCCAGGGTAGGGTGCGCGGGACTCCAGAGGGTAAACACAGCCAGCCCCTTATCTCGAATCCATTGCTCGCGGATCGATTGCTCTGCGAACTCCTCGGCGGCCACGGGGGCCCTGGGACGGTATCGATGGTCCTGCAGGGCGCGAATCGCTCTCAGCACATTGTCTCGGTCGAGCTGAATGATCAGGTCGAGATCGGCCGTCGTCCGGAGGTATCCGTGCAACACGACGGCAACACCACCCACGACCAGATAGCGCACACCGGCCCGGTTCAGCGCGTCCAGGATACTTTCAATTTCGCCGACCATCTCGCAAGCTCCAGTTTCCTTCTATTCTATCAACCGTTCCCGCATCGTACCATGCACCGAGGCTGCGTCAATCGGAAAACAGGATCTGTACTGAATACCTGGAATCTCTTGCTCTATACACCTACTTCTGCTACGTTATGTGTATGACATAAAGGAGATGTGCCTATGCTAAGAACAAATATCGAACTAGACAAAGAATTGGTGAGCGAAGCGATGAAGCTTACCGGGATGAAAACCAAGAAGGAGCTTGTGAACTACGCCCTCAAGGAACTCGTGCGCAAGGTCAAGCGGAAGAATCTCCTCCATCTTGAGGGTAAGGTGAAATGGGAAGGCAACCTCTATGAGGTGAGGAAAGGCAGGACGTGATCCTGGCAGATACCAGTGTATGGGTGGACTTCCTGAGGGGCGAGGATTCTCATCAACGCCGGATGCTCCACGGACTCATAGAGGATGAAGAGGATATTGCGATTAGCGAGATTATCTTCACGGAGATTCTCCAAGGGATCAAGAACGACAGGGAATTTCAGGCGATCAAGGACTACCTTCTCGAGTTTCCGATGTATGGGCCGAAAGGTATCG
>DATMXF010000099.1:0-20490 GCA_035561835.1 Patescibacteria group bacterium | reverse complement strand
CCGGATCGATAAATCCCTTGATCGTCTCCTCTAGGACAAAATAGAGGGGGAAATCGAGCGCCGCATCAAGGGAGGGAAATCGTTCCGTTGTCCCTTCAATGCGACTGTTCCGACCGAGATACCGCTGGATAGTCAGATCGTCTCCCACGATCTCGCCGAAGATGAAGAAATGATGCTTACCGATCTGTTTGGCGTACTCTCGGATCGCATTGCAGAAGATCGCCGCGGCACTACTCTCCATATGCTTCACGGTATCGACCCGCAACCCATCCACATCGGTGACGGCGATCCAGTATTTATAGGCGCTGATCAGGCCGTTTAATACCCCAGGGCGGTTAATGTCCAGCTCTTTCAGGCTCAGAAAGTCGCCGTTGATCGCTTCATCAGAATCACTCCAATTCCTGATCTGCCCCCTTCGCTTGTAGCAGTCAGGATCCTGAAGTTCCTGAGGCCAGACAGCGTCATCTTTCTGCAATCCGGCCGTCGGATCGACCTTCCGCCAGAAGCCAAAGTCAAAGGGGCCGGGCGCCTCTTTCCAGAAGTAGTAGGGCTGATCGTCAGGATAGGCCCAGTTGTCACCGGTGTGATTGAGGATGATATCCAGGATAACGTACATCCCCTTCGCATGAGCCTGCAGAACCAGTTCCTGCAGATCCTCCTGAGCGCCAAAACGCTGATCCACCTCCAGGAAGTCCTGGATCCCGTAGCCGTGGTAACTATCCGGTTTCTCTCGCCGGTTTTTGAAGATAGGGCTGAGCCAAATCGCATTGGCGCCAAGCCCGCGGATATAATCCAGCCGACGGGTAATTCCCCTGAGGTTGCCGCCTTGAAATACCGCTCCCTGCGCCGCATCCCGGCCTTTCGGAGTGTTCTCCGGATCGTAAGGGGGTAGGCTCGGTTGGTTATTGTCGAACCGATCGACCAACAAGAAGTAGATGAACAGATCGCGCCAGTCATGCGGGGAGGGAAACACCTCGTTCTGCGGGGTAAAGTCCAGCTCGCTGACTGATCGAATGCCGGTCATCGCATCTCACCTCCTGATTCTGCATCCCACCATTGCCATAGCAGTTCCCTCCTCTCAGCGATGGCGAATACTCAAGGGGATTGCGTGTCGCACATAACCAGGAAGTAAGGCCTTACTCAGAGTTGTCCAGCGCTGCCCACCACATCAGTTTACGATGACTTGAAGGGGACACTTTAGCTCCAGAGCTGTTTCAGCTTGCGCCGGAGGTCAGTCAAAGTTCCGGTGACGTTCCCAACATTATCAACGGGAATCATCGCGAGGGGTGCATAGTAATGGGCCACCCCATGCGGTGGCAAGGCAGTTGGGTTATCCATCGGCCCGGGCCACTCGACATCGCCGGTGGCAACGCGAGCAGGGATCAGCCAGTAGTCGCCGACACGATACTCGACCGTCTGCCCAGCCGGCGGTGCGAGAAACTGAATCTGCACCCCGTCTTCAAGGTCAATCCAGCTCTGTTCTCGATCGCCTTCGTGCACGGGAATCGCGTCTGATTTTTGATCCCAACGACGCAACAGCGGATGCTTATGTACTGTGGTCTGATCGTAGGTCCGACCAGGGCTCTTGCTTAACGTCACCCTCATCTCCACACGATCCACGAAGATGACCTGCGCCAGCGGACCAGTCTCGCCGCGAAGCGCCTGATCATCATCCACTACTTCAACCCAATCCCCTTGGTGCAAACTCGACCGCTCATCACGGCCCAGATGTTCCACCACGACCTCAGTCCCCGCCAATTGCCGGATCGGGAAGATGACAGAACCATTGTCGCGAGACCATTTGAAGGTTGCTGCGTCATCCTGATTTCCACCTTCATCTTTCTTCCTGCCATTCCACGCGACTCCGTCTTTGTGGATCTCCACCCGATAAAGTTGATTCTCGGCGCCGCGATAGCGCGCCTCCGGAGTTGTCAGACAGGGTTCATCAGCGTCTTTCTGCTTCCTGGCCCGTGCTCGAAGTTTTCCGGAGCCTGGTTTTATTACGGCTTCTATTTCGCCCAGAAATGTCTGGTACTTGCTTTTTAGATTTTTTATTAGATCTGTGACGTTGTCGCCATTGACCTCAAGCGGCCTTACCTTGACCTGCCACACGATTTTGGCACGTGTCGCCGTATCGGGTCCCCCCAAGGCAACCTCCCGAATGAGGTCATCTTCAATGTAAGTGAGATGACGCTCCCAAACGTCGAGGTAGACCAAGCAGTAATTGTGATTATCTGGTCCTTCCACTTGCGTGATGGTATAGGACAGATCCTTCTCTTCATTCTCACAAAGCAAACCCTGGACGTAGTAATGACCCGCGCTAATCTTGAACTCCTTCGGTCCAGCCGATGTGATTTCAAACCCCGCACCAGTAGTTGGCCCCCAATGTTCGCTGCCTACGTCACGCGCCAAGCTCCGCAAATAGCGCAAAAGAATGGACACTTGCTCGTTCCAATTCGCATCCAGCTCCACTCGCCCCTGCTGCAGAAGAACCCGCGTGAAGTGTCTTAACGGATAAAAGGTGTCACGCGTAAAATCGCCTCTAAATTCCCCTTGCGTGTGCTCTCTAAAATCCTCGTCTCGCATATTGTTCTCCTAAGTCGCGTAGATGATGCCGGCGTCCGCGCCGGCGGGGACATATTCATCCAAGCGAACACGCAGGTTGGCCTCACGTTGTGGTTGGAAAAGATCGTGAAAGACCCCCATCTCCGACTCATCATCCGCGCCGCGCTTAATCTCCTCGGCACAGGCGTGTGCCAACTGGCAGTAGGTCGGTGTACCGTATCGGGTGCTGGTGAACTGCGGGCGGACCCGTAGCCGCTCTGGCGCCAAGGCTTGTTCTACGACCTCTGCGGACACACCGGGTGGGAGCCCTGCTCGAACCGGGCCTTCCACCAGATCAGGCTGACAGTGATGGCGAGGCGGGGTCCGCGATCCGGGCGTGACGTAGCAGAAACGCAGGCATCCGCACTGACGCCTGGCGACCGTAATCCGGCCATTGAAGATGCTGTTCTCGCCAAGCTCGATCGCATGTACTTGAATCCGGCCAAATACGGTGCAGCGGCGAATCGTAAGAACGGCATGGGCTACCGGGCAACCTGGAGCGCCGATGGCTTCATTGTCAGGATGAATAGCATCCAGGATGCTATCGCTGATGCACAGGCGGATGGGATCGAGGCGGTAATCCGGGCCGATCCCCTGGCAATGGGTGCTCGCCGCTTCGTCCTCCGATCTGTTGTCCTCCCCCTTCGATTCGTCATTCGCCGTCGGCAGGATGGGACTGACCTGGATGGAGCCCAGGATACTGTGTTCAATAATTACACACACGTTCGGGCTGAAGATTTCCAGGCTAGGTTCTGCAGGGTGCTTCGGTTCACAGTCGTTGTCCAGTTCCCAGCCAGGAACCAAGGTCGAATGACGGATGGTGGCTTTCTGTAAGTTGCCGCCAAGCTGAACGCTGCGGCCCCAGATTATCAAGCCGTCCAGGGTAAATCGGCTGCCTGGCTGTTTCTCCCCCTCCACGGCCTGCGGTCCTGTTACGGTTAACGCATCCGGCAGGTTGGTCTGCCAATCCAAGAGCCGGATCACCGGGCGCTTGCCGTTGGCCGCGCGCAATTGCAGACTTTTCTGTCCTTCGCGAAACTCGATGTTAACCGGTTCCACATAGACGCGGCTGTCGTCGATTTCGATGACGGCATGAGGTTTGTTGTCTTCGTTCCACTTTTTCAGTGCTTTGCCGAGGGTATCGAACGGGCCCCCTTGGCTTACCCGGTAAAATTCAGACTCAGTAGGTTGGGATAAGGTTCGGTCGTATTCGCCTCCGCCAACATCCGAGCTGAAGCCATAGTGATAGGACACCCACACGCCATTTTTCGGCGCTTGCTGAGCAGGAAAAACAATACGGCCCAGTTCCGGATCGACGGCTACCGTGCCTTTATGGGGAAGATACCGCCAACCGGAGAGATCGGCGGGCACTATGTGATGCGAAGGGATCTCTTCCAACTCGACAACGTTGCCGCGCTTGACCCCCTTCCAGATCAAGAAACTCTTTCCTTCGCCGTATAGCCGATCCTTGTATTCTTTCAGCAGGCGCCGACGGATCGGCACTGGCAGATTGAACTCCTCGGCGATATGGGTGGGATCGGCCTCGGGTGCCGGTTTCAGAAAAAGCGGCGCGTCGTTGCCCAGCACGCTGAAGGCGTAGCAGTGGGGACCGCTGGCTTCAACGCAAAAGGCCGGTGTTTGCGTCACCGAATAGGTCTTCAGGCGCCAGACGAACAGGCCGACGCTCGGGATGTTGTGACGACCTTGAGTATGGCGGGAGTTGATTCGGCGCACATCCACCGTATGCGCCAGTTCGTCGAACGGACCATCGAGCAGTTCAAGGGCGTTACCGTTTCGCACATCGACGGTGCGCCCCCGCTCGAGGTGCAAGTGATTGAGGGCTTGCGTCCAGTCAAGCAACTTGTAAAATTCCACCGCCCGCGCCGGCCGGCCGGCCACGTCGTTCGCCAGCAATTCGAGCAAGGCCAGTGTACCCTTGCGCCGTCGATAGCGAATGGTGTTGGCGACCTCGCGGCGCCGGATGAGGATCTTATTGCGCGTGCGGCTCTGCTCATTACGGACATCGCCGGGCTCACCGGCTTCGTGTATCTGCCGATAGCCCACCAAATCGGCGATGTAGGGCACCACCCAATCCTCGCAGGTCTCAATGAACCAGTTGTCGTAGAGCCGGGCGATGTCCTCCTCGACCAGATTGACCTGTTCGGCGATCACCCGCAACAAGGCCTTGAGCGGCTCGCCCTGTTCCGCGTCGCGGATGCGATGGATAGCGGGGAGTAATTCGTACAATCGGTCTTTGTTCGCGCTCATGGTAACCTCAGGTGATCTGATTCAGGATGAGGGTTTCAGGAACATCGGGCGTCAGAAAGGCCAGTTGCGCAGGGAGAATCGTACCCACTTCGCGGTTCGCCACATTGACCGTGATGCGCACAAGCGGCTCTTTCAGATTAAGGACATGTCCGTTTTCATCTCTCAATGGCCCGCTGACTCGTTCTGCAATCTCCTCCGGAGTCAGCAATCGACGCTGTCCCTGGTTCTGCGCGTCCGGTATTCTTTCCGGGATTCCTCTGAGAACGTCTACGTCTACATAGGCGACCCCGCGCACGCTCTGTATCACGCTGATCACCTCGCTCAGCAGCACGTCTTGTCCCAACTCGCGGCGCTCGAAGCCGAAGCTATCAAGCAGTGTGGTGCGTACGTGTGTCACCACAGGTTCCCATTGATACTCGGGCAGGATACGGATGCGGGCGCTGATGACAATCAGCATCAGTTCGCGGATCTCAAGCTGGATGGCCTGATAAGGATCGCCGAAATCGCGCAGCGCTTGACGCAGGTTTCGATACAGGTCGGAGTTCTTGTCGATTGGAATGTCATCGGCGCCGGCAATGGTGAGATGTACGAGTTGACGTCGACCGTCTGAGAGTTCCACCGCACGGGCCTTCCCGATGCCGGCATAGGTACGGGCGAAGTCCTCGTAGTCCTGCACCGATACGAGCCGGTCCAGCGCCATTACCGCCACAGGCGCATTCTTCCGAGCCTGGTCGCGGCTTTCCTTGTCCGCGCCGCCTGAGGCCCGCAAGGGATTGACAACCTCTTTGACGCCGAGCGGGCGAGTGGTCAGGAGTGTGATCTGCCCAGCCTTGACATTGCCGGACTTGCCGATGCCGTTGCGGGATTCGGCCTTGATGTTTTCGATGCCGGTGGGCAACTGCGCCCCTTCCCGGCCGTTGCCGAAGACGACCGTCGTTTTTCCGTCGTCGTCGGTCTTGGTGATGAAGTTGCGGTCCGTCGGTGAGAGTCCCGCCAGTGAATCGGTCTCGCGCCACTGGATATCGTTGACGTAGACCCTGAGCGTGCTGTCCACACCGGACGGATTGGAGGCCGACACATATGTCAGCGGCGGTTGCTTGAGCACAAATGACTGCAACGCCTTCGCGCCGTCGCCGCTGCCCAGGACCTCCCTGCGCGTTTCGCCGTGAGTGGCTTTCACCACATTGCCGTAGATCGTGACGGTGTCACGCTTGAAACAATATTCGAGCTTGTTGGCCAGCTTGACAAAAGAGTGCGTCTTGTCTCCGGCAAGTGGCGTGGGCGGCGGTGCGGTGCCAGTAGTTCCCGATGAGTTTTGTCGTAGCTGCACGTCTTGGGTGATGGTGGAGAGCATCGCTAATTCGCTGACTCGTACGCCACTCGTGCCTTCGATCTTACGCTCGCCAGAGACGATCACCCAACGACCGGATTCCAGACCTTCGTAAAACCCATCGAGTTCAATAAGTTGATCTGTGCCTCCGCAGACGATTTCTCCGATAGGTTCTTCAGCAAGCCCCAGTTCTTCGCTTTGGGCATAGATGATCGTGTTTCTCAGTAATGTCGTTGAAAAAGCTAATAAACTTCTAACGTTAATACCTTTAGTTTCTTCTTCTTGTTCAAGTTTTTTCAACCAGGGTTCATCGATAGTCAACTGACTGATCTTTGATGGGACTCCTTGTGCTGCCATAGTTACAATTTGGTTATTTTGAACCTCATGTATTGTCACGGAGCGACCAAAAGATACATTAAGATCCTCCGAGTCCTCAAATGTTGGTCGATCAATAATAAGCCAACTGCCCTTTGTAGCATGATCCATCTGAATATCAGCCGCAACGATTGGCATGCCATCCAGCTTAGTCAAGCCTCGCCATACACTATTTAGTACGGGCGATACATAACTCTCCACTTTGATCATGCCAGAATCATCTTTAATATAATTTGGTGTATCTGGCGCATTATGCCCAAAGAAAGACGCCTTCACCCGCAGGGCATAGACTCTAATAGGATTCTTCACTGTAACTTCGGCATTCTCCGCTGCGGTCGCCAACGTCTCCCGCAATACTGGCGCGAAAGCTTTCAGTGCGGCATGGCTTGCCTCACCGCCCGCCAATGTCTTGCGAAGCAAAACTGAGGGGGGAACACTTGTCGCGGTACTAGCCAAAGAAAGTCCAGGTACGTCTTGCTCTATACCACTCCCAAGGAACACGTCCTTGAGGTTGCGCTCAAGCCGCAGCGAATTGGCCAGTTGAACCGAGGGCGGAAGGGTTAGGGATTCGATCAGGCCGAGTGTAGGGCTGACAGGTAATGGCGGAGCTTTGCTTGCCTCCGCTTGCAAGGTCACCAATGTGCGATCCGCTGCCACATCTGGCGCCACTTCTTTCACGCGGAAAAACTCCGGTCGGTCGTTACCCAAGAAGTCGATGAGCAGCGGGTCATTGGGCTTAAGGTTGGTTGAGATACCCTTCAAATAGATTCGTGCATTCTTACCGTCACCGGAGCGAATACTCTCCTTGGTTTGCGGCTGCGTCATCCTTGGCTTTAAATTATTCCACTTCGCTCGCGCCTTTAGCTCTTCGCTGATTTCAAACGATTGAGGCAGTTCGCCCGGTCCCGGTACGCTTTGGGATCGCGCGCCTTTGGGGATGACCGTTTCGTCCTTGAAGTTATCGTCCAGGGTGTACGCGAGATAGACGCTGGAAGCCACGCCCGGCCGTGGCTGATACCCCACCAGCCGCGCCAACTCCAGCACCGAGCGGCGTTCGGTGGCGGTACGCAGATATCCTTCGTTGGCGACACGCTCCTGGTAGAACGTCAACACATCAGCCACCGTGGCCCAGGCATCCAGCAACGCGATGGCCGGATCGTCCGTTTCGCGCGTCGTCAACGCAGCGAGTTGCGGATATTCGCTGCTCGACAACCGCGCCTTCATGCTCTCCAGGAAGGTCGCATGAGTGCCGATACGGTAGGACAGTGCCGGCAGCCCTGGCCGGTTGGCCGTCGGCAGCGGGGTCAACGATTCTACACCCTCACAGCAACCACAGAACGCCAGGTTTGTTGGAGCGGGGCAACAGCAGTCGGCCTTCATCGTCCACCTCTCACGTCGAGGACCAGCCGTCCGTTTTCCGGAACGCTGGGGTCGTTCTCGACTCGGGCAATTTCCAGCGGCCCGAGCGGCAGCACGCCGTTTTCGATCTCGCCATTGGGTCCCTCGAACAGACGTTCCAGTTTGTTGATCTTCACGCTTTCTACGCCAGGAACGGCCTGAGCCATGGCGATCAGTGTACTGAGGTAGATCCCTTCTCCAAACGTCAGGATATCAGGATGGAAGAATCCGAGCCGGCCGTCAGGTAACAGCCGGTTACTGAACAGATCCAGCAACTCAACCTTGACATGACCTCGCAAATAGCCGGGTAGCACGCAGATCAGGAGCTCAATGTCGAGTGGCACTCGATGTGCAGATTTCACGACCAGATCGTGCCCGATGCGGCGGTAGCGATAGAGCCTTCCCTCAATCTCTTTAAGCAGCGCAGCATCGGCTTCTTCCCGTCCCAGCGGATCGACCGCCACCAGTATTTCATACCAACTGCCGTTCCATCGCAGTTGGGCGGCAGCGCGCTGCACCTTGTTGGGAAACTCGCGCAACGCAATGGCCGCATAATCTGCCGGGGTTATCGCCCGCTCCAGTCGCTTGCGGAATGCGTGCGGGGCAAACAACTTGACCTCAGCCAAGGGCTCGGATACTGTTCCACCACTCGCCGGCAAGGGATTGCGGATATTTATGTTTACGCCGCTTAGCGAGGCGTTACGTGTCACCATATGGCGGATAGTGTCCGCACCCACATTACCCGTGGGGCCATTGCCTACCCGGTAGACCGCATGGAACTTGGTTCCGGCGTCCGGTCGTTGCCCCAACTCATCGTCGCCGAAACGGAGCCTGGCGTGACCGTCGTTATCAATTTCCACAACACAATGAAGGTCCCGGTTTCCGCTGGCGAGCAGATCCTGACGAACAAGCCATTCTGACACTTCCCCGTTTGGTGTGGTGCCGGTCAATATCACCTGCGGAAGCGCTTGCCGCACATCCTGAGTGAGTATCCGCAAGGCGGGCGCATCTGCCTGGATCGGCTGGCTGAACGTCAGGGGCGTCTTTTTCAGAGCCGGCTCATAGCGATCCGGAATGACTACCGTCTCGGCCACTCCACCCAGGCAATCGCATTCCTCAATGGTTTCCTTGGCGGGCACCTCTCCCAGATCCTCGCGTACAGTGATGCCGTGATCGACCGGGATAATATTTCCCTGAGCGACGCTGATGTTCTCGATGACCTCACATTCGGCCTGCGGGGGTCCCATCGCCGAGAGACATAAAGGGAAAGGCAGGGCGTCTTCTTCGGCCCACGTGATTTCGGTTATAGCGTCGGTACTTAGCGGATCGTGACCGTGTCGGACATCCGTGAGTCGGACTGCGTGACGATGTTTCGGATCGGCATCTGCCTTGTTACCAGTCTTGGGACCTATGACCTCCTCAAATATCAGCACGTCGCCAGGTTTGAGATGGGGCTTTTGGCTGGGCTCTGTTGCTGCCGGCTCGGTGCCCTTTTTCACATCCTGTTCAGGCTCGCATCCGGGTGGTTTCTGCGTTGTGGGTACTTCAACCCAATCACCTTTGAGCGTTGCTTTCGTGGTACCCCTCGGCAGGCAGCATTCTTTATCGCCCCAGGTGTGAAAGTAAATGTCATGCCGGCCTGCGTAGAGGCGGATTGGTTCCTTTGTAATCGGCTCGAAGACTTCGTAACCTTGTGTGGTTTCGCGCAGCACATCCTCTTCTTTCACTACCCAGTCGAGGCGGTCGAGGACAGTAATGAAATAGATGTCACGGGGGTTCAACGTAAGGTTGCTCTCTGTCTTCACGCAGACCCACGTGCGGGCATTGCAGCCTTCGTGGATGGGATAATCCACGAGCCGGACATGACGCCGCACCGAAATCCGCTGCCGCGCCGTATCGAGATAGGCCTCCGTCGCCACCGCATCCTGGTAATAGCTGAGATGATCTCCCACATAGGCCAGCAACTCCACGAGCGTGATGCCCAAGTCAGGCACATGGCGCTCTTTCCAGTCCGGCATCACCAGCGCCAGTCGGTCCAGGATCAATTGGCGGAAGCTGGCGTAATCCTTGGCGAGATAGTTGATCTCCGGCTTGTCCAGTTTTTCCGGTGGACAGACGACCTCCTGTTTGCAATCGAGATCGCTTGGACAATCCACCTTGAAGCTGAACTCGACATGATCATAGCGGGCATCAAAGTCCCGATGGCGTTTCCAGTTGCCCAGCTCATCCCGCCCATCGACTACCTGCAGGGTATAGGTTGAGAAATCCCCCTCCTTATCGGTGACGACCTCCATGAAATCATCCAGCTCGGCCATTTCAGTTCGGGTAATCGTCACCTTCTCGACCGTGATATCTCGAATGCGCTGGCCACCTTCGATGAGTATATTAGACGGCTCCAACGATACCGGGGCCTTGCCGAGGAAATAGACCGTCAGCGTGCGCTGGTCTGCACCCACCTCCAGATAATCCAGCCCGTTGAGATCATGTTCTTTACGCACGGCCTCACGCCGTTGTTCGTTTCGACAGACTAGGGGGTTCATGGCGTACTCCGAGTGAAGCTGGCGGTACGAGTGTCCTGCGTGCGCCGCACTAGATATTTCAGATCGACACGCAAGGTCGCCTCCTCGCTGGTCACCTCCAGCGCCTGCACCTCAATCACATCGCCGAGCCAGCGCTGCAACCCAGCCTGGACGGTAAACTGCAAGGCCGCCGCAAGTTCCGGGCTATTTGGGGCAAAGATCAGTTGCAACAGACCGCTGCCGAAATCCGGACGATTCACCCGCTCACCCGGATTGGTAAACAGGAACTGTTCGATCATGTCGCGGATGTGGTCGTCGTCGTCGGTTGTAGCGGTACGGCCGCGGTTGTCGAAGTGGAAGGGGAAGTCGATGTTCATTACGTCACCTTGACCCGCGTTTGCGTCGTAGTAATGTTCACGCCCGTACTGGTCGGGGCGCAGATGGCCTGGCTATCTTTGTACAACACCGGCATGCCACTGGCCTTGACCCGTGTCGCCGCGCTGGTCCACTGAGCGGTAACGCAAGGTCCATTCGCTGTGGGTGGCGAGGGCAAGGTACAGCCCAAGATGGTATAAGGGCCGGGCTGCGTCACGATTTTCTGACCGCTGACCTTGACGCGTTGATTGGTCACGGCTGGCCTGGCTTGTCCGCTATGCAGGCATAGCACGGTTGCATTCTCATGCAGCAGGTAGGCCGACATCACTCCACCTCCAAGGCAGTTCCGTTGATGGACACCTTATTGTTGTTGAGCTTGATCGTGGCGTTCTTGCCGTTGTTGATCTCGATCCCATCATTGTTGAGTACGATCTTCATCTTGGGGCCTTTGTTGGTCTCAATCGTGATCCCGCCCTCGCTGGATGAGTCATTCAGGGTGATCGTGGCAATCTCAGTTTTGAGGACCTTCTTTTCAGGCATGGTCTCGTTCTTGTCCGACTTCACGGGTACTTCGCCTTCAGCCCAGAAACACCCAGTCCAGATCGGATAGTCCGGGTCACCATGCTCAAACTCAATCCAGACAAAGGCCTTTTCTGGCGGGATCAGATATAGTCCCACGTCTTTGCCAGCGTAAGGTAAGCAGGGCATGGCCCAGCCGCTTTCCTCGCCGCCAAATACGTCCTGCACCTTTGCCCGGATGCGGCCCAGCCCTCTCGGGTCCTTATTGTCCGTCACCACTCCCCGGTATTTACCGATGAAGCGGGGGCATTCGTCGTTCATACCGTTCATGGTGCGTCTCAACTAGCCCCCGGCGCCACCGACGTGCCGGAAGCCCCACGCCCTTCGCGGGTCAGTGTGAAGCTCTGCTTGTATTCCCCGCGCGGCAGCAACCTGATGTTATGGATCACCTGCTTGACGTAGTACGTGCCGTTGTAGCTTTGTCCGGCACCGGCCACGTCTACCAACCGTCGCGCTCGCAGGGCTCGTCCATAACGCACCGCATCCACCTCGCCATTCGCCTCAACCACACCCGACGACTCGTTGGCACCGGTGAGTGCCTTCAACAAGGCCTGGGCGTAGCTCAAATGAGCCGTGTCCCGCGACTTCGTTTTGCGTAGCGGCTTGGCCGGTTGACTCGTCAGGGAGGGAAAAAACGAGCTTGGCAGAGGTATCGGGATCGCCAGCCTGGTAAGAGGATCGATGATGCTCACCTCCGGCTCGGCCGGCCCCAGTGCATTGAGGCTGAAGTTGATCGGCGCATCCACATTCGTCTGCGGTCCCATATTCAGGCTCAGCGCCGGTTGGGACCCTCCTTCCCGCTTCTCCTTTCCCCAATAGGCGGTATTGACCCCAGGGACATTGGTCGGCTCGACGTAAAAGATGAAGCCGTTACGCTGAGCGAGACGCTGGATATAGCTCAGGTGATTGCACTGCTGGGTTGAAATGCGCTCCGCATCGCTGGGCGTATCGTCTGTCTCGGTGATCTGGGACAGGAAACCGGCTTCGGTGAGGATCTTCTTAATAATATTGGAATCGCTTTGATTCGGATAAGTCAGACTCTGGTCCTCGAAGCTGAGCTTGAGGCTGATGTCTTCCCCGGTTACATGCAGGGTGGAGCGTCCCGGTTCGTTGCTCGGCACCACCTGATGTTTGGTGATGATCCCATCGATCAATACCTGCGGCAGAAAGCCAAAGAAGACCATGATGATCACCCGCTTTTTGACATCCAAAACACCACTGCGCAACAGGCCATAGTCCGTCAGCGACGCTTTCCCCAGGCTGAATTCCATTTGAAAACCGTCGCGCTGGCGGTCGTTGTTAGTGACCTGTAAGCTAATCAATGATTCCACTACTTCGGACGGAGCGGGGCGAGGTGGTGTGTCCAACCCGCTGATGAAGAGTTGCAATCGTATGCCGAACTGACCAACGAGATCCGGCATGGGTTAGCTTCCCTGGGGCAGCGGAATCGGCAAACGGTGACCGATCGCGGACTCCGCCGTGAGGTCATCGGGCCGCATGGCGTTGTTGACATCGCAGATCAGCCAGAATTGTTCCGGATCACCCAGATAACGCGCGGTGATGTTATCGAGACGATCGCCTTGGGTGACGACATGCTCGGTCAAGACCACCGCCTTGGTACCGTCTGGCAAAAAACGGCGACGCAGATAGACGATTTCACGTCCGTCGGTGGTAGTCAGGGTTACTGTTTCCAAGGAGTAGTAACGGCTCGCTTGGGTAAACATATTCACACCTGTGGCTAGAAGAGTTTTACATCGCCACCGAAAACGGCTTTCAAGTTCCCGATGCTGCCCATGGTCGCGAAGACCTCTTTAGTGATCTGGTGGGCGAGGAATATGTGATAGCCGGGATTTTTGATGGATAGATCGTTGTAACTCAATACCCGCAATCCCAGAGAAACCTTGGCCCGGATGGGATTCAGCTCCTGATCGAAGGCTTCCTCGGTAATGCTGAAGTCGCTCAGCCGGACGGGCACAACCCGCTTCAGTCCCCAAACCAGCAGCGTGAATGGTCCGATCGGCGGCACCACCTCTCTCTTACCCAGTGCCATCAAAATCGTGTTCGTAATGACCAAGGCGCTTTTCGGGTAAACCAGCATTTCGAGGGCGGCCAGTTGAGGATGAATTCCAAGGGCCGTTGTGATCCCGTCAGCTTTTTCCAATTGATCTGTCGCATCGATCTCCACGTCCATCTTGATCGTCTCGATGGGTGCCCCTTGCAACCGCATGGCCTCGGATCGGTCCCCATTGTCGCCAGCGCCCTTAACCTGCAGACTGCGGGTCACGGTCTCCGGGTTGTATTGGAATACCACCACGCTCGAAACGGGATTGAACAAATCGAGCCCGACGATAGCGCCTTTGAGCAGACGGGGGGAGTTTGGGAAGGTTGTCATGGTTTACTCCTCGTCATCTTCGTAGGATGGGTTTCGCTGCGCTCTACCCATCCTACGCGGGCTAACCCATGTTTCACCGGGTTGTAATGTATATAATCCATATGCTTTTGGTAATCGCTATAATCACGGATTTGATGCTCCCAAAACCGCCGCTGCCAAATGGTTGACTATTTTCTTTTTTGTTTTGATGGTTTCATCCAATCGTTACGTTTTAATTCTGGGCCACATTGTTTGGTAACAAAGCGTTTTATTATTGCCCAACGGATGCCAAAATCAGCATCATTGGGTGGCAATGTCCACAAACAATGAAGATGATCAGGGAGCAAAACCCATGCATCTATGGTAAATGGATGAGTAGCTTGCGTAGCCTTAATCGCTTTACGTAATACAGATCGAACCATTAGATTACATAAAAACCTTCACTACTGTCCCAACGTCAGATGCGTAAAATCAACTGGTTATCGTCACCGCTTTCTGGTGTTTCGTAATCGACAAGCGAAAGTGCTTGTTCAATGGGCGTTTTCTCAAAGAGGGTCATACTCAAAATCTGTAGAATTGTGTAGAGACTCCGATCCAGCGTCAGCCGTTTCTTGACGATGGCGACGAGCACATACACAGAGATCGCGATCCAGATTTGGGTCTTGACGGCGTTCTCGGTCGTGCCATAAAACGCTTTGATCCGCAGGTGCTGCTTGATCCATTTGAAGAAGAGTTCGACCTGCCAGCGGCATTTGTACAGCTGCGCAATGACGATGGCGGGCAGGGAGAACTGGTTGGTCAGGAAGACGAGCCGCCGCTTGGTCTCGGCATCGTAGTACCGGATACGTCGGAGCTTCTCGGGATAGTCCCTGTGCGAGGAGACGCCGGTGACGGTAATGATCTGATCGGCCTGCACGCCGGTCGATTTGTCCACGGGGCGGGAATACAGACGCCTGAAGACGAGATTGCGCTTGGCCCGCGTCACGAAGTACGCGTGCGACTGATGCATTCGGTACAGCCGCGCAAAATCCAGATAGGCCCGATCCATGAGGTAGATGGCCCCGGCCTCGATAGCGAGTGCGTCGAGGAGCTTGACCTCGTGCCGGTTGCCGGGCGTAATGTAGATGAGCACGGGGATGTTGCCCCGCAGATCCAACAGGGTGTGGAGCTTGACCGCTGCCTTGCGTCGGCGGAACGTCGCCCAGGGAAACACCGACAGGCAGAGGTCGATGATCGTGGCGTCGAGGGCATAGACCGTTTGGTCGAGGTCCACACCGAACGCCTCGTCGGCATACAGGGCTCTGGCCGTGCGAATCAGCACCTGAGCGAAGTCGGCGTAGATGCGCCAGTCGCGGGTCTCGTTGGCGTGGGCCAGCGTGTTGCGGGCGACGGTGCCCCGTATCCCCATGTGATACAGCTTGGCCTTGGCGCCCCGCAGGCACGCTTCGATATCCCGGAGACTCTCCCGGTACGTCAGTTGGGCAAAGGCCATACAGAGGAACTGGTCCCAGCAGGCGAAGGTCTTGATCTTGTAATTGCCGTGATAGCGCTCGACGCATTGGCGAAACTCGTACGTAGGGATAAAGTCCATCAGTTGGGCAAAGACCGTTCTCCCGATATTCATCGGCCACCCCCTTCCACGCGGTTGCGGAAGTATGGCCTCTCGGGGCAAAGAATTTCAAATCGAAAAATGTCATTGTGGGATACACGCTCAGTGTTATCCGAAGGTTAACGTATGTTCCGTATTCAACGTTGGGACACTACTGAAAAACCTTTGCCGCCTGTAAGTCACCACCGTAAAAAAATAAGTGCCTCCTTTAGTATTTGCTTTCCGATAATTTGACATCATTCAATCGCTCAAAAGTAGGGTGCATTTTATGCACTGTAACACGTTGTTATATAAAAAATCCCAGTAGTGTCCGGTTAAAAGTCTAATAAATTCAATTGGTTGCTGTCTGGAGCTGCAATATTTCTGGTGACATCTGGCTGCAAGGCGCATGAAATCTCAGTTTTCTCAAAAACCGAGACTGACAAAATCTGTAGCAAAGTGTAGAGCGAGGCATCGAGGTTAAGCTCCTTTTTGACGATAGCGATCAGCACGTATGTAGACACGGCACACCAGATTTGCGCCTTCACCGCGTTCTCGCTCGTCGCTATAAAACGCTTAATGCGCAGGTGCTGCTTGATCCATTTGAAGAATAACTCCACTTGCCAGCGGTTCTTGTAAAGCACGGCAATAGTCAACGGCGGCAAGACGGTGTTGTTGGTCAGAAAAACTAGCGTGTTGCCTGTCTCCGGGTCTTTGAATTTGATGCGCCGCAAATGATCGGGATAATCCTTCGCTATATAAAAACCATTCATGGCGATGACTTGATCGCAAAACACCCCTGTGGCTCTGACGGTCTTCGTCGAGTACACGCGCCTGGCGTTCATGCCGCGTTTGGCGCGGGTCACAAAAAACGCGCCCGTCTGATGGAGTTTGTACAGTCTGGCAAAATCTAGATAGCCGCGATCCATCACGTAAAAAGAACCGGCTTCGACGGGTAAGATGTCGAGCACGTTGACATCGCCCATCTTGCCGTCGCTGATGTGGATGAAGCTGGGGATGTTGCCGCGCAAGTCCAGCAGCGTATGCATCTTGACGGCGGCCTTTGTCGAACGGAATGGTGCCCAATCGAACAGATTCAAGCACAGGTCGATGGTGGTGGAATCCAGCGCGTAGACCGTAGAGTCGAGTTCGATACCCATCGGCTCTTTGACGTAGAGTTCCCGTGCGCGTGCAATTAGTCGCATCGCCAATGCATGATAGATACGCCAATCCCGAAGGTTCAATGCATCCGACATTGTCGAGCGGGCGGGCACACAGCTCAAACCCATGTGAAACAGCTTCTGGTGATTGGCCGCAAGACAAACTTCGATATCGCGCAAAGACTCGCGCCAAGTCAACTGCGAAAAGGCCATTACCCGAAACAATTCGGCGCAACCCAAGGTGCGCACTCCCGCGTCGCCGTTGTGTCGTTCGATGATGCGACCGAATGTCTTCCACGGTACGTACTCCATGATCTGCGCAAACAGCGTCTTGCCTACGTTCATGCATCACCTCCGGTTGGTTAAAACCGGAAGTATGGCAAACATTCAATTTGAAATTCAAATCGTGGACACCCATAAATCTCTCGACCCTCGCTTCAATATTGGCTTTGCAGTTTACTTCGTTCAAATAAACCGGACACTACTGAAAAAATCCGTGTAACCAGTCAATCGTCCCGTGTCAGCATTGTTTGGTGCATGGAATGCACCCTACCTGGCTGCGCTCTACCCATCCTACGCGCTGCCCAAGGTGTAAACCCCCGAAATATCAATCGAATCTGACCCCATTGATTTTCTTCACCTGGAACTTTCGACATCAATCACTACACACCTCTTTCCTTTCACCCGGGTACGGAATGTACTCCAACGGAGGAAGAATCCACTGCTGCTTGAATCCCCTATAGGCCTCGCAATTGTCAAAGGCGTACCTAAACACCAGTCCGCATCTAGTGGCGACATAGAGACCTTTTAATCGCTGTGACTCCAGCGAAGCTATCCGCTCGCTCATATTGGGGAGCTGTGCATTCTTATCTCGCACGATACGAGGCGCGATGGCTATCTTGTCCGGCCCCGCCCAGTCATGCATCGTCTTGACTTCCCAGACATGCGACTTGTTCGCCGGGTTGTAGACATCAAAGCTATAGCTCACACCCTCGGGCGTAGTGTATTGGAGTTCACGCTTTACGTTTCCGTAACCTTTTTCCTTGCCAACGTGTTTGGCATACGTGTCGTGTCTGTCATGTCCTCCTTTGCGCTCAACAGTCTTCCAATCACAGGCCCCTTCTAGCCTTTGCTTTCCCTTGTGAGTTAATGTTGCTGTCTCGGCTTCGGCCAGTAGTCTTTCTTCCTGCATCTTTCTGACCCGTGCCCTTATTCTCGCCACCCGCCGATTGAGAATCTGTTGAAGCGCCTTCAAGCGCTCCGGCACGGACTGCGGATCCGGGTCGAACGTAACTCGTGCCCTTGCGGTCCTGGTAAGGAACTCCACGTCAGCCTGCGTGAATCCTTCTATCTTCGGGTGTTGCAACTCAGGGAAGTAAAGCATGTAGAGGATGCGGTCACCCACATAAGAAGTGGATAGATCGAAGTCGTGCTCCATCGCGTCAATGACATGAAAAAAACGTGGAGTGTAAGTATAAGACGGACGATCATGAAATGTAGCTGTCGTCTGCGTGCCTTTTTTTATGAAGGCATCCGACGCCGAGCCGCCCCTCATAAGCACGATGTGCGGCCTTTCCGCCTCTTCGGTCCTTATGCGCTGCCTTACCCGAAAATGGGCCTGCGACTCTCTGTATGCGGCGCACGCGCCCCAGTCAGTGCCTCTACCTATGTCTGTACAAACTTCACTGGGAGCAACCGCACGGCCGGAAGGGCCGGACGGAGCAACTACCGCGTTGCCGGCACCGAGCCGGTTTAAATATGCTTGATCGGCGGCACTGCCGGAATATCCCGGCATACGCCAATAGTTATATATCGCTGGAGCGGCAGGGCGTGCTGTGACTGCTCCACGGCGATGAATAATACGGTTCGCTCCAGGTCGGCCGGCCTGCGTCGTATGCGCCAGCTCATGTGCAAGCAGCCTCCGCCCTTCCTGCGTCCCCGGTGCAAACCGACTCGCACCAAACACGATGTCTTGCCCCACGGTGTAGGCATGTGCGTTCACATCCCGCGCCGATTGCGCGGCAGCCGTCCCCGAATGCACCCGTACATGGGAGAAGTCGTAGCCGAAGCGCTGCTCCATGTCCTGCCGTAACGCTGGCTCCAGCAGTCTGCCGGGACAGGCAAGGGCATGATCTACGCTGGCGGGCGCCGCCCCCATCTGCCCACTCGATTGCCCTGAGAAGCGCTGGATGCGTGGCGGTGCGCCGCTTAAAGTGGAACGCACCGGCGCAGCCATCACCTGATCGGCGATCCGGTCCGCTTCCTGCTCGTAGCTATCGCCCGGCTCGTTAACCTGGAGTTTAGTTTGCAGACCCAATGGCTTCTTTTTGCTGCACTCCTCGCACTCGCCGCCCGCCATCGTGTGATTTCCGCAGGCGCATTTACGTTGTAACAACCCGCTCGGCACCGGAATGAAAGAGAAATGTGCAGGTACTACTTGTTGTCGTTGCGCGTTCATATCATCCCTTCAACTTGGTCAAGCGTGGTTTCAGAAATATATTGACCCTGACCCCTTTTTCCCCTGTGCGCCAGGGTGAGCGCGCGGAAGACAAGACTTTTGCTTTTGTATATATGGGATCTGACCCCATTCATTCATCCCGGCTGGACAGGCGATCGACATGGATGCCGCGAGCAAAGCCACTCATCGTACATCCCGGTAGTTGTATGATGGGCAGAGGCGATAGCGAAACCTATTATTCCCCACGCATAAGGACACCATCATTCCATCTCCTCAAGTTCGCGGTACGTATATCCCTCCGCATCACGCAATCGGAGCTCTAGGCTTACCTCGTACCAGTCCCTGATTCTCTCCTTTTTAAGAAGCGGAATTTTGTCATAGCGCACCGGCGGCAAGTAAAATTGACGGTTGAAGCTTTCTTCCATAAACATGTCCAATGCACGATATCGGGTGATACCCGGATGACTCGCGATGAGAAGCTCGGCACTGTTGCGAAGTCCTTTGTTGAGCTGATCATAAACCCCATAGATGTGGTCCTGCAGTTGTCGCGCCACAAGCCCAACGTTGGATTTGCTTTTGCTGGGAACATTAGGGCTCGCTGCGATAACTACGCCTGTCATAGCTATGGCAAAGGCTGCGCCTCCAGTGGCGAATACTGAGAGCGCCCAGACTGTGTTGCCTAGTAGGCTTACCAAGAAATTCTTCCAAGAGCCCGATTCCAGGTCATCGATTCGTTTACTGAGCACATCGAACACGAATAGGTTCCCCCCGTCAGTGGCCGCGTCCCTCCATTCCTGGAGAACATCACGCATGTCCTGCTCCAGGTTTGTGACGTCGGCGACGCCGCCCTCCGTTGAACGCCACCACCATGGGAAAAAACCGAACAGCCGCTGGACAGTACCCGCGACCGCGCCATTTCCGTTTGCACTGGTCTGCTGAACCACGTGCGTCAGTTCATGGGCAAGCAATCGCCGTCCCTCATCCGTCCCCGGGTTGAAGGGGCCCGTCCCCAACACTATGTTGGGTCCCACCGTGTAGGCACTAGCATTCACATCCCGCGCCGCTTGCTCGGCGACTGCGCCTGTATGCACCCGCACACGGGAAAAGTCGTAGCCGAAGCGATGCTCCATGTCCTGCCGTAACACTGGCTCCAGCGGTCTGCCGGGACTGGCAAGGGCTTGGTCCACACTGGGTGGCGCCGCATCCAGCCCATTCGATTGTCCTGAGAAGCGCTGGAGACGGGGTAGGGCACCGCTAACGGTATGATGCGCCGGCGCGACCATCACCTGATCGGCGATCCGGTCTGCTTCCTGTTCGTAAGCGTCGCCCGGCTCGTTCATCCGGAGTTTGGTCTGCAGACCAAACCGCTTCTTTTTGTTGCACTCCTCGCATTTACCACCCATCGCGTGGTTGCCGCAGGCGCATTTGCGCTGCACAAATTCACTTGGCACCAGTATAGGAGAGG
>DATMXF010000098.1:0-3913 GCA_035561835.1 Patescibacteria group bacterium | reverse complement strand
GGTTCCACTTGTAATATAACACTTCGTCACGTACTCCACAAGAGAGAAACCTCACGAAGCGCAAAGAAACGATCGCGCCGCATCACAATGGGATGAGTGTCGTGTGCCAGAGGAATCGCCCCAGGAACTCCCCGATTGTGCCGGTGAGAATCGCGATGTAGAAGAAACCGGTTGCGGACTGGACGTTTGGGATGCGCAAGGTATCCCAGATGACACACGCTACGACGAATGAGCCAAGAATCCCGACAACCACACGACCAAGAAAAACCGCCAGATATGAGGTCGAGAGGAGCTCGATCCTGGCCACGGCTTCGGCCCCCCCAAACAGGTAGAGCGACCCCAAATTCACGATCAGCAACAGGCCCTGCAGCGCGGTGGACACTATAAAGAGAATGGCCAGGCGGCGAATCAACGCCACTGGTAGTTTAGGGTCCCTGAGATAGTGGTGCCCGAGTAACATGCCGATCAAGGCTGAGCCCAGGAGGAGGGCTGACGTAATGGTGGTGACGATCTTGGCGGCTATCTCAGGTAAGATGGATAATTCTTTCGCAAGCAGCAGCGATGGGATAAGCATTCCAACCGCTCCGACCGCCAAGCTCAACCACAGCATCCGCCTCGGCCATCGCCCATCCGGAATCCAGAGAGACCCCGCATACAGCAGGAGCAGAACGAAAAAGATCATTGAGGCTGGTGTTGGACTGACCCAGATCCCCACGCCGAGCACGCTCACCAGGGTCAGGACGCAGGTCTGGAGAAAGCTCCGCCTGATCAGGGGCGAATGCAGGAGGCTCAGGCAGAACAGGCTTCCGACTGCCAACTCTTGCACCGCCTGAAATGCTGGAAGGGCGAGATGCGTCATCAGTCGATCTCAAGCTCGCCGATCCCTTTCGGGAAGTTGGTCAGATTCCGGCACCCAGCCCCCGTGACGACCACGAGGTCCTCAATCCGAACAGCCCCGGCATCGAGATAGTAGAGCCCAGGCTCAACTGTGACCACATGGCCGGTTCGTAGGACTGCGCCCGTCTTATTGATACGAGGAGGTTCATGGATGTCGAGGCCAACCCCGTGACCGGTGCCGTGAAAGAACCCTTGCATCCGACCGCCGAGCATACCTGTCGTGAACCCATCCTTCTCTAATACTGCATTCACTTCGGCGTGTATGGTCCGCCCCTCGGCGCCGTCCCTGATTAACTCTATCCCGCGTTCCTGGGCGTTAAGGACCGCCCTGTACATCGCCCGAAGTTTCGGCGATGCCTTCCCCTTCACCACGGTGCGGCTCATGTCGGCAAAGTAGCGGCTTCGTTCGGACCTCGGGAAGACATCGATCACAATCGACTCATGTGCCCTGATGGGCCCAGTCCCGTGATGGTGGGGATCGACCCCTTGTAGGCCTGGCGCCACAATCGTATGTTGGGCCATGCACTCTCGTTCCATCAACGTCACATGTATGATCTTCTTCAGCGCCTCGGCGGTCAACTGCTCGCCGTCCAGATACAGGAGTCCGTTATCCTCCACCTTCGCTGCCTGAACCGCCGAGATCGCCGCGTCCACGGCCTCTTCGGTGGCGCGCTGGGTCGCGGCAATTGCCTCAATCTCTTCTTCGCTTTTCACTAGCCGCGCTTCGAAGAACGGCTCACGTTTCACGGCGAGCGTGTAGCCCTTCGCCCGCAGACCATCGGCGTACTCGACGCCAAGGTTGCCCGGTACCAGCAGATGACGAGCACCTCGCTCCCGCAGCACGAGGTCCAGGACATCGAGTAAGGATGGTGCGTCAGTTCCCTTCTGCCTCGCCCTGCGCTCATACGCGCTATAGGATAGAACCGTATCGATCCTCACCTGGCTCCTGGCCCGATCCATCTCCAGATCGCTCATTACGGCGATCTTCTCTGCACCCGCCTGGACGAAGATAAATGGGTCCGGTGCGGCAAACCGGGTCGCATAGTACAGGTTCGCATCGATCTCACTGGTTGAGATCATGACCGTCGCGTCACATCCGGTCTGCTCTTCCATCGCACACGCCCCTTCAATCGGCCAGGATCACCTTGCCCATTCCAATCGCGGCCAGCAGCCCCACCGTCCACACCCATGGGAACGCGCCGGTATAGTACCAGGCCACAACCGGATAGACCAGGGTTGAGAGCGGCAGTAACGCCATGGCCCCGAGCATACCCCTGACCCCCCACACATCGCCGTAACCCGCCAGCATGAAGGCAAAGAGAACGACCAGCAGCGCCACCCAGGCGAAGCCGTAGCAGCCGCCCCAGAAGGTTGGACCCTTCGATCTTGCGCTCGTCATGCGCACAATGATGCCTCCCTCCCGCCAGGATGGCTCACGGACAATCGGCCAGGTCACCAAGACGCGATGAGATATTCATTGAACAGAACTTCGGGCCGCACATCGAACAGAACTCTGCGCGCTTGAACGCGTCGATCGGCAGGCTCTCATCGTGCATCGTGCGCGCCGTCTCGGGATCGAGCGCCAGCGCAAACTGGGTGTCCCAGTCAAAGTTGAACCTGGCACGGGAGAGCGTATCGTCGCGGTCGCGCGCGCCTTTCCGGCCTCTGGCAATGTCGGCCGCATGGGCGGCGATCTTGTATGCGATACATCCCTGCTTCACATCCTCCGGCGTGGGTAAGCCGAGGTGCTCCTTCGGTGTCACATAGCACAGCAGCGAGGTACCGTGCCAGCCGGCAATCGCCGCGCCGATCGCCGACGTGATGTGGTCGTACCCCGGCGCGATGTCGGTCACCAGCGGGCCCAGCGTGTAAAACGGCGCCTCCTGGCAGATCTCCTGCTCCATCCGTACGTTCATTTCGATCTGATCCATCGGGACGTGTCCAGGTCCTTCGATCATGACCTGGACATCATGGGCCCATGCCACCTTCGTGAGTTCGCCCAATGTCCGAAGCTCGGCGAACTGGGCCGCATCGGAGGCATCTGCGGTACAGCCCGGTCTCAGCCCATCGCCCAGACTGAAGCTGACGTCATATTTTCGGAAGATATGGCAGAGCGTTCCAAAATGGGTGTACAGCGGATTCTGCTGCCGGTGGGCGAGCATCCATTGCGCCATAAGGGCGCCGCCTCGGCTGACAATCCCCGTGATCCGGGACTGCACGAGCGGCAGGTGCTCGCGCAAGACACCGGCATGAATCGTCATGTAGTCCACGCCCTGCTTGGCCTGGTGCGCAATCATGTCGATCATATCGTCGGCGGTCAGCTCTTCTACCGAAGTGACGCCAGCGACCGCCTGATAGAGAGGGACGGTACCGACCGGCACCGGGCTGGCCGCAATCATTGCATGGCGGATTTCGTCGATGTTGCCGCCCGTGCTCAGGTCCATGACCGTATCGGCCCCGTACTGAATGGCCAGCTTCAGTTTTTGCAACTCCCCATCGATGTCGGAGGTCAGTGCAGAGTTGCCGATGTTCGCGTTGATCTTGACAGTGGCTACCGTCCCGATCCCCATCGGCTCGAGGCTGGTGTGATGAATATTACAAGGAATAATGAGTCGGCCACGCGCGATCTCGGCCCGGACGGTCTCGCCATCGAGACCCTCCCGCTCAGCGACGTAGGCCATTTCCGGAGTGATAACCCCTTGCCGGGCGTAGTACATCTGCGTGACGCAGTCTCCATTTGGGTGAGTCGTCCTTACCACCATATGAGTCTCCTCCTCAGAAAAGCAAAAACGCCGGCAAGATACCGCCAGCGTTATACGTCAACCTTTTCAGGATACTCCCTACGCTGGCATAACCCAGATCAGGTCAGACGGTCGGCGACGGTTCCAGCCGCCCTCTCAGCCTGCTCCCGCAGACTCCCGTACTTGCTTCCTATCATGTTCCAATCTAGCCTCAATCAAGAAAGGTGTCAAGAATCCCTCAGAAGCAGGTCTATCTGCTCTATCTGGTCTGTTTG
>DATMXF010000097.1:0-8623 GCA_035561835.1 Patescibacteria group bacterium | reverse complement strand
CGCCTGGCCACGCAGGTGACACACGGCGCATCGGGAAAGGGATCATGGCAGAACTGGCGGTCCCAGCGCAGACGAAAGCCCAACGGACAGGTCGCCCACAGGTCATGCAGCGTCATGACGGTAGGAATGCCGAGCGACTTGCAGATCGCGACCAGGTTGATTGTCAGCCTGGGCCAATGCTGCACATGGACCACGTCAGGCCGTACATCCTTCAGATAACTGATGATGGCCTGCTCAGCTTCCGGTCGATACGGCGGACTCCAATGGACCGGATTGGCGATGGACCCGAAGTACGTCGCGACCGACAGTCCGTCACGGTCTTCTGTCGTGATCGTCGGGATTGGGCGGACATCTTCCGAGCCGGAGAGTACGATGCTGGTGTGCCCTTTTCGAGCCAATCCCCGCGCCACGGCCTCGGTGCAGCGCTCGGTTCCTCCGACACACGCCGGGGGAAAGCCGTGCACGATCTGGAGGATCCTCATCCCCGCCTGACCTCCTGAAACGCCTCCACGTACCGGGCCGACGGCAGATAGATGGTCCGATAGGCGTTCAGGCCGGCCACCATATGAAGATAGTCGTTGTATCGGAGCTGACTTTCGTACTGTTCTACGGCCTTCCGTTTCACTTCCCAGACGGAGGTGATGTCGATCACATGGGATGGTTGCACCGTCGCCCAGATCTCGTAGCAGAAGTCGCCGACGGCCGGTCGATAACATCGCAACGCCGCTTCAACGGCGACGCCGAGGGCCCAGTGGTCGGGGTGAATCTCCGACGTCGATGGACGGTAGATAATGTCCGGTCGGTCTGCCTCGAACAATGCCGACAGGCGTTCGGGCAGATCATCCGCCTGCGCAAGCTGTCCATCCGGATAGTCCCAAAACCCCAACTCCTTCACCCCCACAATCGCCGCAGCACGCCTAGCTTCTTCCCGCCGCAACTCCAGGTAATCCTGCCCGGCGTAGTAGCCCAGCGCATCGCCCGCCGCCCCATCCGTCACGATCACCACCTTCACGTCATCGCCCTGGCGGCGGTGAAGCGCGACGGCTCCGGCACAACCGATTACCTCGTCGTCTGGGTGTGGCGCCAGGACCAGCACGCGGCCCCTTGGCGGGGCTGCCAGAACCGTAGGAGGCTTCGGTGCCATCATTGTTCCTGACACGTCATTACCTCTGATACACCCTAAACCCTGTATTCTGTGCCTCGCGTCTGTCAATAAATATCCGAATCGCCCATCGTATAGTACCAGCGCGGATTAATAAATTCCAAGGGGAGGTTCGGCGTGAAAGTGCGTGCGACAAGAACATAGTGACCGTCCGTTACCTGAAAGCCACGGTCAAGCAGGTACTGGTACCAGGGAGAGACCGCTGGCAGCCATGTCTGCAACTCCTTCAGCCCCGCCAATTCAGCCTCCTCGATACTTCTCGCCAGGAGTTGATCAGCGGCTGCCTTTGCCCGAAAGGGAATCAGCCAATCCATCAAGAACCCCACCCCTTGGCCCAGTGAGTCCAGACGTAGCACCGCGATTCCCTGAAGGGAGGTCCCCATCATGCTCTCCGCCACAAGAAGTTTATACTTCACGTCCGGACAGTCCGCATACCGCCAGTTCAGGTACCGAGCATCCCGGACGGTGGCGACTCGCAACTCGCGCCGGCATTCTTCCCAGAGACGGTCCGCCGATGCATCGAACCGATCGACGTCGCAGACTCGAACCCGAATGTGATGCATCTTGTCCACCGCACGTCGCCAGGGGGTCCTGTGGGATACTCTCTCTACCGGTCGAACCAACTTCACCAGTTGATGGAGGGGAACGTAACCCAACAGACGCTGCCCGATTCGAAGCGCCTCGGGTATCGGGAACCCGTACATGATAGCAGCCCGGTCGTGGCCGCCGTAGTCCTCGGCGAATTTCATAAAGAGCTGCGCAAACATTCCAGGTTTCTTGAGTCCACAACGATAGTCTTGATCAACCATTGTGTCCACGAGTTGCAAGAAGACAAATGACCTCCCCTCCGCCGCGACCCGGACGGGGATCCCGGCGTAATGTCCGACGATCTCTCCCGTATCGGTCTCCACAACATGGATGTAAGCCCCCTCCGGATTGTCCCGAAACTTCCACTGCCAGTGAATCAGGGAACGTTCTTTTCCAAACACCCGGTGAAAGAGCTGCAGAATCCGGTCCTCGTCGCCTCGTCGGTATGGACGAATCGACCAATGATGGCGCTGTGCTTCCAAGGTTAGTTCTTTTGCCACGACCACACCCTGAGCGGGCTTAGCGTCGTCACATCTACCACACGCGCATAATAGGGTCCCGGCTGAAGCCGATTCCAGATCGACGACGGTATCTCGTACTCAAAACGGTCCAGGAATGCGCCCGTCGCCGGCGCAAAGATCCAGCTATGAGACACCTCAATAAGCAATTCCCCTTTTACCTCGCATCCATCAAGCCTCAGCAGCGGAGGCTTTTCCAGCCGACCAAGGGAGATCATGTCACATGGAGGGGTAACTGCGAGGCATCCGGCGCACAGCGCCGCCAATCGGTCAACGACAGCCCTGGCCGACTGGCCGTACCTTCCATAGTATTGTGTATAAAAGCGCGCTTCTGACGCGGCAGCGTTCCGATGCCGATCACGCTTGGGAGTCTGGTCGTAATAATGAATGACTTCTGCATCGGGGACATACGCAAGATGGTAACCGGCAGCCCTGAACCGCCGGGACCAGTCTGCATCCTCGTAATAGAGAAAGTACCCCGGATCAAACCCACCCACCTTTTCCAGTGAGGACCGACGCGTTACGATGCACGCCCCGCAGAGCGCCGCGATCGGTAGGGGCTGAACAGCACGCCAATACGCGACGGCCCGGCGCAGCCACCATCGACTATACAGGCGCCCTAAGCCGGGTACCACAGACCCCAGGCGAGTCAGTACAAAGAAGGGCAGCGTGGGGTCGTCATTTGGGGGCATCATAAACTGCCGCTCCTCATGCCACCAGAACTTCGGTGTGACTGCCCCCGCCTCAGGATACAGCATGAGATGCTTCACCATCGCATTCAATGCCCCAGGAAGTACCCGGACATCGGGATTCAGGACACAGAGGTAACGGCCCCTGGACTCGTGGAATCCGCGATTGGCCGCGGCCCCGTAACCAAGATTCGTTTCGTTGCGGAGGAGCTTTACCTGATTGGAAAGTCGCGCCAGCGTCTTCGCCTCTTCGTCGCAAGGCGTATTGTCAACGACAAGGATTTCCAGCTCACCTGGCCGATTATCCTCAACAAAGAAAGTCTGCTCAAGCAGAGAGGTAACCGCACCCAGTGTGTAATCAGCCGAGTAATAATTCACAATCACTACTGAAAGATCCATCAGCCTTTCACATCAACGCGGAACCCGATGCAGATCCGATATGGCGGTACTCCGTGAAATGATCCTCCAGTCGGCTGAGTTTCGACAAATATTGCCTTCGGGACGCGCAAGCAGCGACTCAGAGACGCACCGGTTCCCGCTGGAGGAATGGCTGCGAACCATTGGCGGTGTCGGCCCCCACCTCCCACTGATGCTCCAGATAGCAGAGTCCCAGGGCCGTGATGTTGTGAATCATCTCAAACTTACACTCTCGTAGTCGGCAATCGTAGATGTGAAGGCCATGCTCGTCCAACAGATAGACCGAGACAGCATAGGTCCCAGACATCAGCGCGAGGCGTGAAAAGCGTAACCGGATATTACCCGAGCGTGGAGCAAGGGTCAGGCCGGCAATATGGGTACCGGTTCCGAAAACCTGAACCTCGTCGTTTCGATTGATGACTACTCCGACATGCACAACGGTTGGCGGTTGCGGTACCTCATATTCGACTGTAACGGTCAGATTCTCTCCCATCACGAATTGATCCTGCGACTCGTCATCTCCATCTCGACTAAGCCGCACACGGGAGATCCAGGGAAAGCTCTTGGGTCCCTCCTGGTCCAGGGCGGGAACCGGTCCCTTTGCAACTTCCCGCTCCCGCAGATAGTTCTCGTAGGCCGCCACTGTCTGCGACGCATTGCCGGCCGCGGCAATCCGACCATCTTTCAACCAGATCACCTCATCTGAAATCAACCGAATCTGATAAAGGTTATGGGAGCAAAAGAGGATCGTTTTCCCGGCCTTTCGAAACGCTTCAATACGGTCAATACACCGCTTCTGAAAATACTGATCGCCGACGGCGAGCGCCTCGTCAATGATGAGCATGTCCGGATCCACACTGGTGGCAACCGCGAACGCCAGGCGGACATACATACCGCTACTGTACAACTTCACCGGCCGATCGATAAATTCGCCGATCTCGGCAAACGCCGCAATCTCCGGCAGGCGTCGCACCATCTCCTTTGACGAAATCCCCATAATGGTTCCGCTCATCAGGGCGTTTTCACGACCCGTAAACTCAGGATTGAAACCGGTGCCCAACTCAAGGATCGCCGCGATCCGTCCGCGCGTGACTATCTGCCCAGAGGTCGGCCGCAAGACGCCGGCAACAAGCTGCAGCAGCGTACTTTTACCTGAACCGTTATCGCCGATCAGACCGAGAGTCATCCCCACCCCGGTGCGAAAACTCACGTCATGGAGCGCCCGGAACTCCTGGTGATATCTGCGTCGGCCGCGAGCGAGGACCTCCTTCAGGCGGTCTTTCGGATTGGCGTAAATCCGGTAGACCTTGGAGAGTTGCTGGGCCTCAATGGCAAACATCAGCACACGTCGGGAAGGCACGTATATCCAAAGCACAGTGCCCAACAAAGACGAGGAATTGCCGCAAGATCATGTGAATCTACATTCTCCTCTCATCAGGGCGAGCCACAAATCAGCCCCTCAAGAAGCCGGTTTCAACTTTGCCCCCCGGCATGAAATGATGAAGAGCTCCGCAATAGGTCCGTCGGATTCATTCCGACGTCTATGGCGACCTCAATGAATCCCATCATCATCTCATCCCAGCTTTGTTCGCCGGAGCGGACGGCCACAGTGGGATCCGGGTTATTCTTGTTCCTTGACGAATTGTCGAACGTTCCAATAACCTCGATGCGTGTCCCCCGTGGCAGCGCCTTACCAGGCGGAAGATGATACCAGAGCTGCCAGTTGAAATCGTAGTTGGGCACCCACAGGAGTTTTTCCACTTCTCCGCTCGGATATACAGCCCGGATCTCCATCGACTTACCCCGCAAATGCATATGCGCATGTAACGAGACCAACTCGGCTTCACCGTACAGCGTGATTGCCTCGTCTACTCGATGCGCCGGCGCTCCAGGCGGTATGACAAACTTGTAGTTGGCTACATTCAGCATCACCACACGCTGCCTGGGCGGCTCCTTGGCGAACACGATGCCAACTCTGGAGCGATCGCTGGCCGACTTGCCGTTGGCGGTATAGTGTATCTCAAACACGAGATCCGAACCTGCTTTGATCAACCTGGCCTGTCCAGGGCGCAGCACCAGCGGTTGCGCCCCAGGCACAAAGCCGGTCAGAACCTCGTCGATCGGCGAATTTTTCCCATGGTCGCGGACCATAAATACCCGACCCATAGGGTACTCGCGCAGCCATGTGGAGGTGGGATCACGCACGTAGACAAGAATATGATGCACCACGGTGCGGTTGCCCGGCCGGGCCTCGGCCATTTGCACCCAGCGGTCCTCCCTGAAGTTGGTCGGAATGATGCCGTATACATACCTCATCATGCCGGAGGCCGGCACCTCGTAATCCGCTGGCATCTCGAACACAACGTCCGGCTGACCGGCAAGCCAGCCATCAGCAAACTGCCGCGGCGCCGGGGCGTCTTTTAGCTCACCTGCGTGAGTCCCGCTATCGACCCAATTCGCAATGATCTCCGTCTCGGCCCTGGACAGCGATCGGTCATTGGTAAATCGGCCGACAGCCGGGTCGGCAAACCATGGCGGCATACGTCGACCCAATACCGCCTCCTTCATCGCCTTGGCCTGCGGCCGGACCTCTTCATAGGACAGAAATGACGTCGGCGCAACCTCACCAGGCCGGTGGCATTCCTGACAGTTCTTCTGCAATACCGGGAGCACATCCTTGTAAAAGGTCACCTCGGGGGGATTCCTGGTACACGCTACGACAGCGAAGGCGAATACTATGCCCGCAAAAACGGCGGAACGAGATGCAGACCCTCCTCCTCTTCTTGTGTATCTGTATCGACCTGGCGTCATAGCTGCCGGACCTTAAAGGCGTCCATTAGAGTACGTCGGCAAAGGCCGGCTGCATCCGGGAAAAGAGCCTGTAACCTATAAGAAAGGCAACGATCCCGATCGACGCCAGGAAGACAACACCCCCCACTGCGGGAAACTCCCCTCTGAGAATGACGCTTCTATACGCCTCTACCAGGGCGTACATCGGGTTGACTGTCAAGAGGACTTGCATACCCTGAGGAACAACCGAAGGCGGATAGAAAATCGGCGTCAGAAAGATGCCGAGGGTCAACGCCACCCCCAATATCTGGCCAAGGTCTCGAACGAATACCGTCGTACCGGCAATAATCCAGGCCAGCCCAGTGGTTAGCACAACCTGCAGCAGAAGAATCACCGGCAGTAGGAGCATGACAGGCCTGATGGGATGGCCCATGAGGAGCAGCGCGGCCACCAGAATAGCGAATCCGATCAGCTCAGTCACGATCCCGGCGATGACCGGATAGACCGGCAGGATTTCTGAAGGAAACACGGCCCGCTTGATCAGATTCGCATTTTCCAGAATGACACCGGTAGAACGATTCAACCCCTCAGCGAACGCGTTCCACGGCAACAGACCGCAGAACAGATACAGCGCGAACTGCTCTGTCCCTTCGCTGGCGCCCACCCGGACCTTCATGATGGTCGAAAAGACAAAGGTGTAGAGCCCCAGCATGATGAGCGGGTGGATGACCGACCAGAACAGCCCGACTGTAGACCCCTTATAACGAGCCAACAGGTCTCGTTTGACAAAGCTCCAGATGAGGGCCCGATGCCGGTACAACCCGAGGATACCTCCCATGCTACCTCCTTGAAGGCCGCGAACCGTCTCGTGCCTCCGTAAGCTCTTTACGCGATGCACCACATAAGCCCATCAACTCACCCGGATTTCGATCAGGCTCTGATAGGCCGGCTCCCCGCGATCGAGCTCCTGTAACCGCCGGTTGTAATACCGGTTCACCTCACGGCAGGCGTCCGGCTTGGCATGCTGCAGGGCGCTGAGCACAAGCGCCAGCAGCCAGGTATTGCACCGGGTGATCGGCTCCACTGTATGCGACAGGCCTTGATCGCGCAGCCAGGCTTCAACCTGAACCAAGCTGGGGAGACCCAGCCGAAGATGCTCCTGCAGGTAAGGATTGTCCGGCGCCAGTTGGCTCAGAAAATGGTCGATCTCGGCAGCGAAAGGGCTTTCACAGAACGGACCGGTCAGATAAATTCGCGTTCTCGCCACGCGGACCAACTCCGCCAGCAGCACGGGCCGGTCACTCGCGGGGACATGCTCCAGCACATGATGGCAGGTTACGATATCAAACGAGCGGGGCGGAAACGGTAAGGCTCGACCGTCCAGCCCCGTGGTTTCCAGGTCGGCGACCGTCACCCTATGCCCTGGCAGGAAGGCGGAAAAGAGCCACTCGCGCCCGCCTACGTCCAGAATGCGAAACGAATCGTCTCCTAACGCGGCGATGCGATCGGCTACCAACTTGAATCTGGCATACATCTCCAGATTCAGGACGGTAAGATCGCGGCTGAGGTCGGCGAACCGCTGCGCGGCCTCGCCCCACCCTTGATACGTCCGGGCTTCCTCCGACGGCAGGCCCGGCGCGAGCGCCACAAGCAGACGTGCGTCATGACCGCCGGCGAGAAGCGGCTTGACCTCCTCGATCAGGTCGCATTCGCTGTAGGGCGTCGCCAGCCGCAAGCTACCGGCCTCCAGATCGCTCCGTGTCGCGGGTGCGCTGCTGAGAACTGCCGCAAGATTGGCGGGACTCGGGTCCACCACGAGCGTTGGACCGGGGTTCCCAGCCTGACCGGGATACCCGACCAGCGCACCGGCGCCAAAGATCACTCTCGGTCCAGGATGATCCAGGACGGCCCGCCAAAAGTCTCCGAGCACTTGCCCGGCGACTTCGCTTATGCCTTCTCCCACGGCCAGATGCCCAGCGGCGTGAAGGTGTCGGGTTCGATGGCTCTGGTGTAGTAGCGTCCCGCCTGTAATCGACTCACTGACGCCTCCTCATTGCTGCCGCGTGACGCCGGCGCTCAAGTATGAACCGTTCCGAAGCTGACGGCTGATTGCTGAACGCTGATTCAAGAAATTGTAGCGGGTATGGCCCGGCGCGTCAAGTGTGCCGGCGGCCATCAGCGGCGAGACTGAAAGTGCCTGATTCGAGTTCCGGGTTGACAGGGCGCGCCGACTCGTTATACTCACGCGGAGTATGATCTGGGAAATATCGTTGATCACACAGACATGAAAGGAGTACGTATGAGACGACGTATCTGGAGCGCCATCGGGATGACGGTATTACTGTCGGCCTGCGCAACTACATCACCAACCAGCAAGCCGGATTCGGATCTACCGACCACACTCGCGCGGCTGCAGGCGTACCGCGAAGAGGGCCGGACCGGCTCGGTCTCAGGTTTCT
>DATMXF010000096.1:0-3146 GCA_035561835.1 Patescibacteria group bacterium | reverse complement strand
TGACAGAGGTGACCGCGTGAGGTTAGATGGGAATGGTCGCAACTCATTCAAGCTAGGAGCCTGTCGGAGAATTCGGTTCAGCGCTCAGGGACAAGAAAACCGAGCCTCACAATTGGCTCAGGATCTACGATCTCGATTCGGTCCACCATTTCAGGTGGCTCAAGAAGTGGCCAAAACCGGCCTGCGGGGATTTCTCCGACAGGCTCCTAGATCATACTACGAAGGGAAGCGGGTGACAATCATAAGGGTGACCTATTTCGGTCAGTTCCGTTCATGGTTCGACAAGCCTGTCCTGAGCATCCCAGCCGTTTCCTTCGACAGGTTCAGGACGAACGGCTGGGATATCGAAGCCTGCCCGCGCCGGAGGTTGACATGCCTCCGGTCATTTCTTTAGAATACGTCATGGTCTTCCTGGCTACCCATGCATCACGAAAACCCTCCAACCCCCCTTTAGCAAAGTGGGGGGCCAGACACTTCTCTTTTCCTTCTTTAACAACGGGGGACCAGATGCTCCTCCTCTTCCCCCTTTAGGAAAGGGGGATCGAAGGGGGTTCGTCCGAGGCTGACGGCTGAGCGCTGATTGCTGAACGCTATTTTCAAAGGAATAGCCGTACCATGAAGATCCTTCGCCTGCAGGTCCCGCACTGGGATCAATTCGATGGTTTAGTCCACGGCTTTCTTGGCCGCGTCGGTGGCCAGGACCAGCCCCCTAACGCCGCCTTCCGCCTGTCATCCGATAATAGCGACGATGCTGAAGTTGTCAAGTCCAACTGGTGCGAGCTGAAGGTGGCGATGGGCTTGCGCGATATTAATATTATTACGGCCAAGCAGGTCCACGGCGACACGATCCTTCAGGTCTGCAGCGGGGCCGGCAAACTGGCCGGGATTGGGGATGGGCTGATGACCGATACGCCCACCCTCTGCGTGGGAGTAATGGCGGCCGATTGTGTCCCTCTTCTGTTCATTGAGCCCGCTCGAAAGCTTGCCGCCGCGGTCCACGCCGGCTGGCGGGGGACGGCTGCGGGCATCGCCGCACGGACGGTCGCATCGATGAAAGAGGTCTACGGGATCGACCCCGCCGCGCTTCATGTCGCGATGGGGCCGTCGATCGGCCCCTGCTGCTACGAGGTAGGGCCTGAGGTCGCGGAGCAGATCGCGGCGAACTGGAGGGAGGAGTTAAGGGGCGCCTGGAGGCCCAAAGGAGCCAAGGGTTACCTTGATCTCAGAGAGCTCAACGAGGCGCAGCTTCTCGGCGCAGGCATTCCTCAAATGCAGATCAGCAAGATCGGTCCCTGCACAGCATGTCACATCGGGGATTTCTACTCCTACCGGAAAGAGGGAAAGAGCGGCCACCAGTTAAGCTTCATCGGCTGGCGGTCGTAGCCACGCGATGAGATTTCACACGGAGTACCTGACCTTCAATGCCAAGACGCAGCGCGACTACGTCAACATCACCGGGGAGGTTGAAGCAGCGCTGAAGAAGAGCGGGATCCGAGAGGGGATGATTCTGGTCTCGTCGATGCACATCACCGCCTCTATCTATGTCAACGACGCCGAGGATGGGCTGATCCAGGATATTGACGAGTGGCTCGAACGACTGGCCCCCTACCGGGAAGACTACCGGCACCATCGGACAGGCGAGACGAACGGCGACGCCCATCTGAAAAACCTCCTCATGCACCATCAGGTCATCGTTCCCGTGACCGACGGCCGGTTGGATCTTGGCCCCTGGCAGCAGATCTACTATGCGGAGTTTGATGGGCAGCGCAAGAAGCGGGCAATCATCAAGGTGATGGGCGAATAGGCGCACTGAAGGTCAACTCCATCCCTGTTCCCTTTCCTGCTGTCTACACAGACAAGTCCCTAGCCGGTCGAGGATCTCTGACTAAGGCGCGCGGGACCGGGCTCCTGGCCATCTGGTAGCTGCGCCTCGCCAGCAGGCTTGCGGCGCAGAGCGCCAAGAAAGGGGTTCGGATCCCTTGCAGTCGATTTCACAAGACACTGCTGTTCGAACGCGCCGATGGATGTCACATCGACGGAGCGGTCCGGTACCCTCGAATTATGAAGTCGTCGAAAGCGGTGACAGAATCAGCCTTCGTCCACAGGCCGACCTCACCCTCCTCCAAACGCGGATCTGTACGTACCAAAGAACGCATATCTTCATAATCGATGAGGAACTGGCCATCAAGCCATCCTTGAATCTGATCACCGACGGCTACCACCCTTAAGGTGTGCCACCTCCGAAGGGCGAGAGGCTGCACATTCGCCGTGACGAGTATGTGCTGCTCGTTGCCATCGTAGTAGTACAGCCGGACGTTGTTCTCACGGGCGTGTGCGCGGACCATGTAGTACTTCCCTTCTGCAAAGCGAAAGACGATGCCGCCTGATGCGTCTTCGCTGCCGGACAGTGGCTTGAACTTCACCGAGATGTCGATAGCTGCTCTGTAAAACGCGCCGGCGGGCGTGATGATGACGTTGAAGGCATTGCGGTCAGCGCGCTGGATCAGCACCCGCTTGCTGCTTGGGGCGTCGGGCATCTCTTCAACCGCCCATTGACCCTCGAGGACCCTCCACTTCCCCAGATCCTCCTTCTCGAAATCAAAGCTGGTAACGGGTGTGCCCTCGGGGACCGTGAGCTCGGCGGCATCCGCCATCCATTCGCCGCCTGGGCGCGCTTGTATTTGTATCAAGTCGGTTACCAACAACAGCCCGAACCCTCCGAGCCCACCCAGGATGAGCCCGCAAACGTGTGGGCGTAACGATGCAATCCGCTTCATGATTCGCCTCCTTGCAACGTCTCCAGCTTGCGCCAGATCCTCACCCGGCTGCTGCCAAACTCGGGTGGGAGTGTATAGATCAGCACCAGCCATTTGTATCTCGTTGCTTGCATCGTGGCGTCTAAAGAACAACTATACAATATCGGTTACATTGACCCTATCCCTTCGTTATAATTAGTGTCAAGGGGAAAACTCGGAAAGGGGAGCGCTTACCAGGTGGGGAGCAGGTACCGAGAAAGAGAAGTAACAAGATATGGCGGCTATTCAGAGGCGCTCTGAGAGGGGTCGAGGTCTCGGAAATGCCGCTCGACGCGAGCAAGATCTTCTTCGGTGTCCACCCCTATGGTGTCGTACGGGGTCTCGGCGACA
>DATMXF010000095.1:0-4521 GCA_035561835.1 Patescibacteria group bacterium | reverse complement strand
GTACAGGACCACGCGCTTGCCGGCGGCGACGGCACGCTTGATCTTGTCGGTGCCGGCCAGGTCGCAGCCGATAAGGTCCCCGCCGAAGTCAGCGCCGAAGAGGACGTCGTTGCGCGGCTGACCGTTGAGCACGGTCTCCTTCATACTGAAGGACGCGCTGCGCCGCTCGCGTTGCATGCGCGATGCGAAGAAGACCACGTCATAGGTAGGATAGATGTTACGCCAGCGGAGAGTCCAGCGCTGCAGCGCCGATCCCTGCAGCTTGGCGAGAAAGGTCTTACCCGTCAGCGAGACCTGCTTCATACCGTTGCCGTGCCAGATCTGAAAGGAGGTGGCGCGCCGGACGAGCAGCGACTTCAGTCGACGCGACCAGTCGGTGCTCTCAACCACTACCGAGCGGGCCCGCAGCAGCGTGACGACTGAGCGGAGGCTGGGGTGGAGCAGAACCGGCAGGCCTTGCTGTTGCAGTGCGAATGCCGTAGCGCGCCGTTGCGTAAGCAGGTATGGCTCGCAGTCTTGCGTATGTCCCTTAACCAGATAGAGGAAAAAGTACTTGATGTTGCCGTTCATGGTACCGCCGAAGCGTGGGATCAACACGATCAGATCCTTCTTCTTTGGCACCAGACACGGCACTATCCACAGTAGGGCGATGAAAGGCGAGAGAAGGATCGACGTCAGTAGTGTCTTCAGCGATAAAGTAGGGCTGGGCAGAGAATGTTCTCCGAACGTCGCCCCTTTGTCGGCTGCAACGTTGCCGCTCGGTACGGTATCGCTTGTTGTCATGCAGTCGTCATCTCCGGGAAGAGATGTACCATGGACAATCGTTCTGCGCGCGCCGGACGACAGCACGCACGCATCATATGTAAAAAGGTTACACCCGGGACTAGAGAAAATCAAGGTCCAAGCCAGACCCACAGAATCACGCCTCCATAGGCGGTCCCAGTCTTATCGCTCCGTTCGAGCTTGAAGGGCGATACGGTTTGTCGTATCATAGAACTCATTCTGCGGATGAAAAGAACCGCGGTCGCTTACTCTCTTCTGATCCGCTCCGCATGCGATCCACGTGGTGTGCATGTCTTTTCTCTCTGTTTCAGAGGGTTGCGCGGATTTTTATCGCGGATATCGGCGCCGGAGTATAATCATCCCCACAATGTAGTCTCCCATCGCATAAAATCGGCCTAGGTTCGGGAGAACCAACCGCAGTGACGATACCACGGAGGCAGCATAGTGGCGACGTTACAGCGACGTTGGCCCCTGAGGTTTTGCTTTTAGCCGCGTCAGTCCAGACAGGTGTGTGTTGCTATGCGGTTTTTGATCATCATTATTCGGCAGTATCCCCGCCGAAGCGCGCTAACGCTGATCTGCCTGCTGTTTGCGAGCGTTGCAGAGGGGGTTGGACTCCTCATGCTGCTGCCCGTGCTCAGCGTGGCGACCGACAATCAGACCCGGGAGACCGGTTCTCACCTGTTCGGAGCGGAACAGTTCCTGAGGCAGGCGCTATCAGTCGTGGGGCTGACGCCGACTGTCGGCACGTTGCTGATTCTTATCATCCTTTGTGTGGCGGTTAAATCGGCCTTCACCCTGTTGGCGAAAATTCAGGTCGGGTACACTGTTACGCATGTCGCCACCGGTCTGCGGCTCTCTCTGCTGCAAACCCTGCTGGCTACACGGTGGGAGTATTACGTGCGGCAACCAGTTGGGAGCTTAGCCAACGCGGTAGGCACTGAGGCGATGCGGGCGGCACTGGCGTATCTTGAGGGCGCCAAAGGCGTCACCTTGTTCGTTGAAGCCATCGTATATGCAGGCGTGGCCTTCGTTGTCGCAGGGAAGGCGACTTTGACGTTTCTGGTCCCAGGAGTATTGATCCTCTACGGACTCAACTATCTCGTTCGTATGGCGCATCAGGCGGGAACCCGCCAGACCCGATTATTGAAATCCCTTGTGGCCGGCTTAACGGATAGTCTCCAATCCATTAAACCACTCAAGGCAATGGCGCGGGAAGAGCTGATCGGTCCATCGCTTCAGTCCAGCACCAGGCGCTTGAACCGGGCGGTCCAGCGAGACGTGCTGAGTACGGAGGCCCTGAGCTCTTCTCAGGATCTCGGGCTGGCGATCGTCGTTGCTGTCGGGTTATACCTGGCTTTGAGTCGGTGGAATATGCCCCTGAATGCCGTAATGGTGATGGTTCTTCTTCTCGCTCGAATGCTGACCTGCCTTGCAAAGACGCAACGGCAATACCAAAAAATGCGAACCTTTGAAAGCGCCTTCTGGTCATTGCGGGCTGCCATCGACGGCGCGAACCGTGATCGCGAAACGGAGCCTGGAGGCGCTTCTCCCAGTCTCGAGAGGTCTCTTCGCCTGGACAAGGTCAGCTTCGGATATGACAAGCAATGGGTGCTTCGGAATGCGTCGCTGACCATCCCGGCGGGGTCATTCACTGTCATCATAGGGCCTTCAGGGGCCGGAAAGACGACGGTTGCCGATCTGTTCACGGGCCTGTTGCGCCCGCAACAAGGCTGCGTCTGGGTCGACGATCTGCCGTTAGACCAAATTGATTTGAGGCAGTGGCGGCGGATGATCGGGTACGTGCCGCAAGAACCTTTCCTCCTTCACGACACCGTGCTGCAGAACGTGACGCTTGGCGATCCCGAGCTGAACGAGGCCGATGCCGAGGCGGCACTGCGTGCCGCCGGTGCCTGGGACTTTGTGATGGCACAACCTTCCGGGATTCACGGCTCGGTCGGAGAACGCGGTACCGCACTCTCAGGAGGCCAGCGGCAACGCATTGCGATCGCCAGGGCGTTGGTGCATCGGCCTAAGCTGCTGATCCTGGATGAGGTAACCAGCGCGCTTGATCAGGAGAATACAGCGACGATTTGCCGAACGCTGCGCGGTCTTCGGGGTCAACTGACCATTGTGGCGATCTCACACGAGTCGGCCGTGGTAGAGAGCGGCGACAGGGTCTATCGGATACACAAGGGCGAAGCGTCTTTAGTCACCAACGGCTGTGATTCGGATGTGGTCTTCAGTGGGTCGGTGAAGCAATCTCAAAGGTAAACTTAAGAATCAAGAGTAAAGATTGCGATCCGTCATTGCGAGCGACCAACGGGAGCGCGGTAATCTCACCGTCGTTGTCCTGAAGAACTGTGAGATTGCTTCGGCTTCGCCTCGCAATGACACAGAGGACTTTAGGGGCAATAACGGGAGGAATCGAGGGAGTGCGCGGTCTATCTCTGTTCTTGGGTTACGAGCCAATTCTTGACTAAGCCGACGTTAGCGTATAGTATAAAAGGATGTTTCCAACCCGGCCTTCCGAACGTGTGACTTGGTGTCGTGGCAACAGCGGGGCGGCGTCCCGTATTCCAAGGAAGCACATTCGTTTTACGTAATGACTGTTTACGCCCACATACTCGGAGAGGCTCCAGTCAGACTGTGGGGGCTTTCATCCCGCGAGCGTTACCGGCGCGTCCTGGCGCCGGTAGGCGTCACCGCGATTACGGATGATCTCTCCTCGCTGCGTCCGGACGATTCGGTGCTGATTGTTCGAGGGGATTATCTCTTGGACGGCCGTATCCTCCAGGGCCTGGTCAAGTCATTACATATCATGATTGAGGCGCCGGTCGGACCATCGCGTGTGGTCGTCGCCGCTCATGTGCCGGCCGACCTGGCAGCGGCGGCGAGGGCAGTTCTATCCCTGGAAAGGGGTGCGGCACTCCCGCCATCCGTCCGCGTCGAAAAACTTGAAGACCAACTGGCTTCGTTTGATGCGCGGTTGCGTAAATCGGAACCACCCTTTGCAGAACCGATTAGGGCCGATACGAAACGAGTCCTGGAGGAGCGCCTGTTCGCCAGTTCCTATAAGGGCGTCACTGATCTGGTCACGAAATGGGTGTGGCCTTCTCCTGCCAGATGGGCCGTACATATGTGCGTAGCCGCGGGGTTGAGGCCGAACCATGTGACCACGATCAGTATAGTGTTGGTGTTGGCGGCAGCGGTCCTCTTCACTGAAGGTCTCTATGCGTGGGGACTGGCGGGCGCATGGATCATGACCTTTCTTGATACGGTGGACGGAAAGCTTGCCAGAGTAACCGTCACCAGCACCAGGTTTGGTCACCTGCTCGACCACATCCTGGACTTGGTACATCCACCGTTCTGGTACCTGTTGTGGGGACTTGGGTTGAAGTCATTCTCCTCAGGTATTCCTGGGCTGACCCTGAGCGTGGCTATATGGGTCATCTTTATTGGATACATCGTTGGACGCCTTGTTGAGGGTATATTCAGGAAGTGGCTTGGCGGGTTTGTCATCTTTTGCTGGCGGCCCTTTGACTCGTACTTCAGGCTGGTGACAGCCCGGCGTAACCCGAATCTGATCCTTCTCACCATAAGCCTGATCTTCAACAGACCGGACCTGGGATTAGTAGCTGTCACCGGATGGACCGCGCTCTCATCTCTTCTGCTGTTGGTGCGCCTCGGTATTGCCGTGTATGCGCGCATGCATGGACCGTTGCGATCCTGGCTGGC
>DATMXF010000094.1:0-5034 GCA_035561835.1 Patescibacteria group bacterium | reverse complement strand
ATATTACATGAACTTGCACCGGTCTGATAGGTTGCAGATCGACCTCGATCCAAAACAAAACAAGCGTACAGCGTCAGGGCAGGCTGCTGAGCCGACAGCGCAGAGCGCTGCGTCTCGCGAACTTATCCGAATGGCACGCCTTCCGATACACTTTTTTATTTCGGCCGTGGCCCTCTTCGGTCTGGGTGTCGCTTCGATACCGTGGGTGGTTGGGGATCTGACGGAGTTCTTCTATCAGCCGCGGATCTTAGCCGTCACCCATACCTTTACGCTTGGATGGATCAGCTCCGCGATCATGGGGGTCATGTATCGGGTTGTTCCCGCGATGACGAAACGGCCCTTGCGCTTTCCGAGGTTAGCGCGCTGGCAGTTCGGGTTGTACATCTTCAGCGCGACAGGTCTCATGACGCATATGCTCATTGGAGTGTGGACGCCCACCTGGATGGCGGCGGCTGTCATTGTGCTCAGCGTAGTCTTCTTTGCGATGAACATGTGGCACTGCCTTGGTCCTGCCTGGCATCGGAGCGCGGCCGAGACCGGGATGTGCTTGTCAGTCATGTTTCTCTTGCTGGCTGCTACGCTCGGCCTGCTCCTGGCGTTGGATAAATCTCAGGGGTTTCTTTCGGGCAATGTACTCACCAACCTGGCCGGTCACGCACATCTTGCGGCGCTCGGATGGGTGAGTCTTACCATCTGTTCCGTCTCCTATCGGATGGCTCCGGCGTTTCTCTTGTCCGAACTGACGCTGCCACGTGTGGCAGTCTGGCAAGTGTACGGCCTTGCCGTCGGCGTCGCCGGATTGGCGATGGCGCTCCTGGGCTGGATTCCCGGGACAAAGGTCTGGAGTGTCGTGATCCTGTTGGCTCTGCTTACCTATGTCGGCATACTTCAGACACTTATGCGTAACCGGCGGATACCGATCGATTGGACGATGCGGCATGCGCTGGCCGGTGTCGTCTGTCTGTTGCTCGCCGTTGGACTTGGATTCTCACTGCTGTGGATTGATCCGGACAGCGCCCTTGGCAATAGGGTTGCGGGAGCATACGGAGTGTTGGGACTGCTCGGGTGGGTGACGAACCTCATCATCGGGATGTCTTTTAAGCTCTTTCCGGGTTTTGTCGTCGGCGTACGCGACCGTAGAGGTTGGCCAAAGCTGGCGATTACAGAACTCTCTGTGTTACGCTGTCGTCCGGTTGTCTTTGTCTTGTTGAATGTCGGTGTCCTGACGCTCGCTGCCGGCTTGATTATGGCCCAGGCGACGATCGCCAGACTGGGTGCTCTGGTGCTCGCGCTGGGGGGTCTGATCTACGTCGCGCTGATGGGACGAACCCTGAGCTATGCCTATCGCGTCTCTGTGCCTCCTGCTTCGAGCGACCCGTTCCGCATCCTTTCCAGCGACTCAGAGAGCCCAAACGATTCGATCATCCAATAATGAGGTATCTGGAAAAAGGATTTGACAACCCTCCGCCCGCTCTCTATCATATCGGAGGATGTTGGAAGAATGGTTGAGGAGACACACTGTTTTGAAGCGTGGAGTGAGTGTACAGGACGACGCCACAAGAGGATGGCCGTGTTTTCCTGAAAGGGAAGGGGAACAATGACCAAGGCTGACATAGCTTCGATCGTTGCTGAAAGAGGCCTCGCCAAGAAACAGGCGATGGAAGCAGTGGAGGCGACCCTTGATATTGTGAAGAATGCTCTGAAGAAAGGGGAGAAGATCCAGCTTGTCGGTTTCGGCTCTTTCCAGGTCAAAGCCAAGCGAGCGAGAAAAGGGCGAAACCCTCAGACCGGCGACCCCATTACGATCTCAGCTCGCAAGGTATTGAAATTCAAGCCGGGTAAAGCTCTACACCAGACTGTGAACAATCTCGGCGGCTAGCGTTCGAGTCGGCGGAAGAGGCAAGGCTGTGCCCAGTGCACGGATGAGGTTGGTTAGGACGAAACCTCGATCGCAACAAAGGCTTCTCCCTGGTCTTGACGGCGGTCCCGCAATTCCCGAGAAGCTCTACTTTAAGATTGGAGAGGTTGCGGAACTGACCGAAGTCCAACCCTATATCCTTCGCTACTGGGAAACACAGTTCGCGACACTGCGGCCCAGCAAGAGTCCAAGCGGACAGCGTCTGTATCGACGCAATGATGTCTTGGCTGTGCTTCGCATCAAGGAGTTGCTTTACCAGAGGCGATTCACCATTGCGGGCGCCAGACGCCATCTGGCCGCAGAGCAGGAGTCGTTTCCGCCGACCGCGTTGGATTCTATCCGACTGGTGAAGGAAGAACTGAAGCGGATCTCGTCGTCATTACGCAGAAATTCCCCCTGACGTATAGACATCGCATCCTCGGGGCGTGGCGCAGCCTGGTAGCGCACTGGCATGGGGGGCCAGGGGTCGTTGGTTCAAATCCAATCGCCCCGACCAGTACAACATATCGATATACGAGATCGCCGAAGGGCAGAGCGCGTCTCTGCTTTTTTTTTCAGTTCTGAATGAATATTCTAATTTCCAATGATGACGGTATCCATGCGCGAGGACTTCGAGTACTTGCGGATGCGCTATCCACACTCGGCGAGGTGTGGGTCGTGGCGCCTGATCGTGAGCGGAGCGCGTCTGGACATTCTCTCACGTTAAACAGGCCGCTGCGTGTCACCAAGGTGGCGCCGACCTGGTTCACGGTTGACGGTACGCCTACTGATTGCGTTGCGCTGGCGCTCATGGGTATGATCAACCGAAAGTTTGATCTGGTCGCTTCCGGGATCAATATCGGCGGGAATATGGGTGATGATGTGACCTACTCCGGGACGGTGTCAGCCGCTTTTGAAGCCACGCTGCTTGGGCTTCCGGCGTTTGCGCTGTCCGTCGTCGCGCGTCGGCGGGTGAATTTCACGGCGGCAGGACTGGCCGCTGTGATGGTGGCGAAGCTGATCACAAAAAAAGGCCTGCCGGCCAATACCATGCTGAACGTCAATGTCCCAAATTGTCGCCCTTCAGCGATTAAAGGTGTGGCGATCACCCAACAGGGCAGGCGACGCTATGATGACATTATTGTGAGAAAGGTCGATCCGCGCGGAAAGGCCTATTACTGGATCGGCGGGAAAGAGCCCACATGGGAGCCGTCGGAAGACAGCGATTATACCGCGGTGACGGCAGGATCGATCTCGATCACACCGCTTCATCTCGATCTGACCAACTCGAGCGCTGTGAAGAAGCTCCGGAGATGGAAGTTTCCGTGGGATGACCTATCGTCGACGGTAGGGCGGCGCCGCGTAACTGCGTGACGTAACTGTCAACTGATGCGCATAACATAACAGGTTTGCGATTCTATAATGGATTATGTGGTTGCCCGGCAGCGGATGGTGGCCGAGCAGCTCGTGAGACGCGGGATTACGCACCAGGGGGTCCTGCACGCAATGGCCAAGGTACACAGACATCTGTTTGTGGAAGAGGCCTTCTGGGGGCGCGCTTACGGCGATTATTCCCTGCCGATTGGCGAGAAGCAAACGATTTCGCAACCGTTTATGGTAGCGCTGATGACAGAGTTGCTTGAGCTGAAGAAGGATCAGCGGGTTCTGGAGATCGGGACCGGGTCCGGATATCAGACAGCGATTCTGGTGGAATTAGGCGCGAAGGTATACTCGATTGAGCGAAATCGGAGGCTTGCGTCACACGCCCGATACCGCCTTGAGTCGCTCGGATACCACCACACGTGGATTCGGGTAGGGGATGGGACCATCGGTTGGAAGGACAAGGCGCCTTTTGACGCGATCATCGTGAGCGCAGGCGCTCCCAGTATCCCACAGTGTCTTACTGAACAGCTTGCTGACGGTGGACGGCTGGTGTTGCCGGTCGGTCAGGCATGGAATCAAACTCTTAAGAAGGGTACGAAAAGAGGGACGACCGTCTGCTGGACGGACCTCGGGAACTGCACGTTCGTGAAGTTGATCGGCGAGCAAGGATGGGATGAATAATGTCGGGGCGTAGCGCAGTCTGGTAGCGCACTTGCTTCGGGAGCAAGGGGTCGTTGGTTCAAATCCAATCGCCCCGACCATTTTATTCTCCTACGGTGAAGCGATCGGCCTTCCGTTGTCAGCTTTTCTGACATGTCTCCGGTTTTGTCGGAGGCTGACGACTGATTGCTGGTCGCTATTTTCTGAGGGGCGGCACAGATGACGAGCGAATCGCTTAAACAGAAAATCCGGGATATCCCGGATTTCCCCAAAAAGGGAATCGTTTTTAAGGATATTACGCCGTTGCTCGCAGACGGCAAGGCTTTCCGTGCAGCGATTGATCAGATAGCTGAACGATTTCATGACCGACATATCGATCTGGTGGTTGGCGTGGAGGCGAGGGGATTCATTGTCGCTGCTGCATTGGCTTATCGACTTCATGCGGGCACGACGTTGATCCGAAAGCCTGGTAAGCTGCCGTACAAGACGCACCGCACCACCTATGCGTTGGAGTACGGCGCCGATACACTGGAGATCCACCAGGATGCGATTCTGCCCAATCAGCGAATTCTGTTGGCGGACGACCTGCTTGCCACCGGGGGGACGATGACTGCCGCGATCGATCTTATTACGCGCCTCGGCGGCCAAGTCGTCGGCGTAGCCTTCCTGGTTGAGCTGTTGGCTCTGCAAGGGAGAGAGCGGTTCGGAGACCGGGAAGTCTTTTCCTTGATCCAGTTCTGATCGATACGCCTCACTTCAGTGCGATATGCAACCAGGCGCCCGTAGCTCAGATGGATAGAGCAAGGGTTTCCTAAAGCGAAAAAATGGGGTTCCGTAAGTCTGCGAAAAGACACGGAACCCCTTGATTTTTGGGCTCTGGATGCGGGTTTTGGAGTTGAACGCTTTTGCACCATTTTGAACGATTTTGAACGGCGTATAGACAGTAAATGGACAGTAAAATCATGGTAGTTTTCGGGGTGTCTGACACCCTTGCTCTACTGAACGCTCGTTCAGTGTGCCACTTTCGCGCGCTTCGGGCGTAAAGACACTCGTCGAGCTTCCCTTCTTTTCCCACCCCGTGGCATCCCCCGCTT
>DATMXF010000093.1:0-7444 GCA_035561835.1 Patescibacteria group bacterium | reverse complement strand
TCGAACCTCCAATGAACGCTTCCTGACGGTGGTCTTCATTCGACGAGGCGGCGACCACTACCATGTGGTCACTGCCTGGCCTTCGAAAAGAAATCAGATTGTGCTCTGGCATCGGGGGATGAGCAAGAGATGACAAGGACGTGCACACAATGTGGTCAGGGGATGTACCAGGATGATCAAGGCCAATGGTTTTGTCCCGACTGCATCTTGGAAGAGATTGATTCGGCCTTTCTGAATGAAGCGCTGGATGAACGAGGGGAACTGAAACGCCCGTATGTGCTGGAGCCGCCCACCAAGCAGGTGAGTATCCGGTTGCCGATCACCGATGTGGAGCAGGCCAAACGCTTGGCCAGGCGCAAAGGGATCCCGAAGTATCAGAGCTACATCAAGGCGCTGCTTCACGAGGCATTGCTGAAAGAAGCGAGCCGAACTCAGGAGCAAAGAAGCAAACGGGCCGTTTAACATCATACCCGGAACCGATACTCAAAGGACTATCGCGTTATTGTTGTGAGTAGACCAGCGATTCTATTTTCTTCCCCTCCCCCGTCTTCGTGAATATCGAGTATACCAAGCTCTGGCCGCAGAGGACCGCGGACGGCCTCGTAGTTTCGACCGACTACTCACAGGCGAAGATGATCCTGTTCGACTGGCTCTATGCTTTCTGCGAGTTCATGGGCCGGGGCTTCTTTGCGCTAGTGCTCTACTTCGGGACGATTGGGCTGATGTGGGGAAGACCGGAGCCCGTTGACCGGCTCCGGACAGGCTTGGTGGGGAGAAACGACCCGTGCCCGTGTGGCAGCGGGCGCAAGGCGAAACGGTGCTGCGGAGGGTGAAGAGGGGATGACAAGGACGTGTAAAAAATGGCCAGGGGATGTGCTTGCGGGAAGTTATCGTGTCGTCGGACCCGGGCGGTAATACTGCGATGCCTCAGGAAGCCAAGCCTCGATTTGCTGGATGCGGGTCGCCTCCGCCGGGTGGGTAGAGAGAAACTCGGGAGGCCGGTCGTGGCCTTTAGATGCCTCAGCCATGCGGATCCAGAGGTCGCGGGCAGCGCCGGGGTTGTACCCGGCCTTCGCCATATAGATGAGCCCTAAATGGTCGGCCTCGGATTCCTGAGAACGACTCCAGGGCAGCATCAGCCCCACAGCCGCGCCGGCGCCCAGCAGGGCGCTCACCGTCTGAACGGTCTTTGGGTCACGGTTCGAAAGCGCTACCATGGTGCCGGCCAGCCCTACCTGTACAAGCAGACCCTGGCTCATCCGTTCGGCGCCGTGTCGCGCGACGGCATGGGCGACCTCATGTCCAAGGACTGCAGCCAAACCTGTCTCGTCTTTGGTGATGGGCAGGATACCTGTATAGACGGCCACCTTGCCGCCAGGCAGAGCAAACGCATTCGCCTGCCGATCCTCAATCACCACAAACTCCCACGGCAGGTCTGTCCGACCGGTAGCCGACGCGATGCGGCTCCCAACGCGCTTGACCATGTCGTTGGTCGCGGGATCTGTGGAGAGCTTGGATTTCTGCACGACCTCCCGGTAGGATTGGATTCCCAACTGCATCTCATCCGCTTCCGAGAGCAACAGAAGCTGGGACCGGCCCGTAATGGGAACAGTCTGACAAGCCGTAATGTCCACGCACGCGAGTACGGCAATACAGCAGACAAGCCACCATTTCAATCGAATGGCCATGACCCTCCGGCCGCCCACCCATACAGCAAGAAAATCCCCCCTAACCCCCCTTTAGCAAAGGGGGGCGCGGGGGGTTTTAGTCGCGGGCGATTTTCTGAGGAACAATAGTCACGTCGATCCTGCAATCTCATCACGTATGGATTTACAACCACTTCTCACGCACCGCCAAGGGCTGCCCGAAACCGGGCAATGGTGGCCGCGTAGTCCGGCGTCCCGAAGACGGCGGAGCCTGCTACAAAGGTATCGGCCCCGGCGTCCGCAACGCGGCGCACGTTGTCTACCTTCACGCCGCCGTCCACCTCCAGATCGATCGCCTTTCCGACCGCGTCGATGCGCCGACGGATAGCCGTAATCTTCGGCAGCACATAGTCGATGAAGCTCTGACCGCCAAAGCCCGGGTTCACGCTCATCACCAGCACCAGGTCCAACTGCTCCAGCACATGGTCCAGCCAGGCAATGGGGCTCGCCGGGTTGAGGGAGACACCTGCGCGACAGCCGAGACCCTTGATGAGTTGGATGGTCCGATCCAGATGGCGGGTCGCCTCCGGGTGAATCGTAATGATGTCGGCCCCGCTTTTCGCAAAGTCGGGAATGATCGGATCAACCGGCTCGATCATCAGGTGGACATCCAGCGGCTTTGCCGTGTGGGGCCGGATCGCGGCAACGACGGCCGGTCCGATGGTAAGATTGGGCACGAAGTGATTATCCATCACATCGACGTGGATGTAGTCGGCGCCGGCCGCATCCACGGCGCGCACCTCTTCACCCAACCTGGCAAAGTCGGCAGATAGAATCGACGGGGCGATCTTGTACGTAGTCACGGGCTAGTTGACGCGCGGGTCAAGTTCGCCCTTGGCGTAGCGGCGGGCCATATCGTCCAGGGAGATCGAACGAATCTTGCTCGCGTTGCCGGCGCTCCCCAACTGCTCATAGCGCTCTTTACAGATCTGCCGCATCGCCTTCGTCGCCGCCGTCAGGAACTTGCGCGGATCAAAGTTCTTCTTGTTTTGCGCCAGATCCCGTCGAATGGCCCCCGTTGCCGCCAGGCGCAGATCGGTGTCGATGTTCACCTTCCGCACCCCATGTTTGATTCCAAGCTGGATCTCTTCGATCGGCACTCCGTAGGTCTGCGGCATGTCGCCACCGAACTCCCTGATGACCTTCAGCCACTCCTGGGGCACGCTGGAAGAGCCATGCATGACCAGGTGGGTGTCTGGAATGCGTGCATGGATCTCTATAACCCGCTCCATCACGAGCACATCGCCCTCAGGCTTCTTGGAGAATTTATAGGCGCCGTGGCTGGTGCCTATGGCAATGGCGAGCGCATCCACCTTGGTAGCCTTGACGAACTGAGCGGCCTGCTCCGGGTCGGTCAGGAGCTGATCCCGTGAGAGCGTCCCCTCGGCGCCGTGGCTGTCTTCCTTCTCGCCGGTACCGGTCTCGAGAGACCCCAAGCAGCCGAGCTCCCCTTCCACCGACACGCCGATCGAGTGGGCCACCTCGGCCACATGCGCTGTTGTCGCGACATTATAGTCATAGGATGACGGGGTCTTACCGTCCGCCAAGAGCGAGCCGTCCATCATCACGCTGCTGAACCCAGAACGGATAGACGCGATACATACCCCAGGGGATGCGCCGTGATCCTGGTGGACAACGACCGGGATGTCAGGATACATCTCCGACGCCGCCAGAAACAGATGGCGGAGGAACGGTTCACCGGCGTACTTACGGGCGCCGGCGGAGGCCTGCATGATCACAGGGCTATCCACCTCACAGGCTGCCTCCATGATAGCCTGAATCTGTTCCATATTGTTCACGTTAAAAGCAGGAACGCCATACTCATGCTCGGCGGCGTGATCGAGTAACTGTCGCATCGAAACCAGTGCCATGCCTTCCTCCTATCTCACTGTATGTCCTGTGTCTGTCCTAAATCTCGTGACACATCCTGATCGTCTTGATTTCACTCGGGCAGTGCTCTGCCTGAATCGTGCGTCTCGTCCGGCTCTTGCCGCGCATGACGATCGAATGAGTTGTCGAACCACTATTGGCGTATCGCACGCCTTGCATCAACAGGCCGTCGGTAATACCGGTCGCCGCGAAGAACACATCATCGCTGGATACCAGATCGCGCTCGGTCAGAACCCGGTGGATATCGAGACCCGCATCGAGTAACGCCTCGCGCTCGCCGGGTTTCTGAGGGGCCAGTTGACCCAACATCGCCCCGCCCAACGCGCGGACCGCGCAGGCTGCGATGACACCTTCCGGCGTCCCGCCGATGCCCATCAGAATGTCTACCCCGGAGTCGGGTGTCGCAGCCATCAGCGCACCGGCTACGTCGCCGTCGGTGCGTGTCAGCACGCGCGCGCCTGCAGCCCGAAGCGCGCCGATCAGCTCAGCATGTCTGGGCTTATCGAGTACGAATACCGTAAGGTCTGCTACGGACTTATGCTTCGCCTTACCGATAGCCGCCAGCGTCTCGGCCACCGGTGCGGCAAGGCTCAATGGGGAGATGGCGTCCCGCGCCTCGCGTCCGACGACCAGCTTGTTCATGTAGAAGCCCGGGCCTGGGGACCACATGGTACCGCGTGGCGCCACGCCGATGACGGCGATCGAATCGGGTCGGCCATGGGCCAGCAGGCTGGTCCCCTCCACCGGGTCCACCGCCACATCTACGGCCGGTCCGTGACCGGTCCCAACCGCCTCGCCATTGAACAGCATCGGCGCCTCGTCCTTCTCGCCTTCGCCGATGACGACCACACCGTTCATCTCAACCGTCCTGAGCATCGCCCGCATGGCATGGACCGCCGCCTCATCACCCGCATCCTTTTGCCCGCGCCCCATCCATCGCCCTGCGGCCAACGCCGCGGCCTCGGTCACACGGACCAGTTCGAGCGCGAGGTCGCGCCCCAGACACTCATTCATCGTCGACACATTGCTCATAGGCGTCCCCTTTATTCTGTATCTGTGAGAACATACCGAAGGCTGGATTCAAACAAGAACGCCATCAAAGGTCAAGGAACCCTGGAAGGCGTATGACTACGCGAGAAATATTCCATACGCGCCTGGCAATGTCAACTTTTTCTCGCACTCCTTTTCGGCTGCGCCGGCACTGTAGCATCCCTGCCATCCCACCCGGGCGTGAGGCGTGAAACAGAAGACGGAAGGGGGGTCCCCCTCTTCTTGCGCCTCACCCGTCACGTCTTTTCTGAGCATGAGGCTTTCCGGGAAATGGGCTGCTCGGCAGCGGCGTCTCTGTAGTGCGCGTCCACCCAGTAGCGCGGCAGGCACTCACCGGACGGGAAGATCAGTTCGGCCTTATCAAAGCCGGTGGGATCCTGCATCTCCTCGCCGGCATGGAGCCGTCCCGTTACAACCGACTGAAGCGGATCAAACAACGCGGAAAGGTCAAGGATTTCTACCAGGTGATCGGTCTGCTTATCTTTTAGGAACATTTCAACTCCTCCTTACATCATGAGCACCATCTATTGTAGTGGCTAAAAGGGAGACAGGCCAAGCAGCATGACCAGCCAGACGATGGCACAGAAGACAATAACCAACGCCGATGTTACGATCACAAAAAGGACAGATCCGCTGAGCGAGTGGGTCCCAACCGAAACCGAACTGACATACTGAAGGCGAACCTCCTGATCAGGTCCGATCCGGCCTTGAAGAGCCTTCGCGAATGCATAGGCCTGTTCGCGATGCCACGGCCAGCTTTTCATGATCTCTCGCTTCCCATTGGTGGTGTTCACAATAACAGTTGGGGTACCCTTGAGGAGGCAGTAGCCAAACAGGATAAAGATAACGCCGACAAGAACTATCATCGTGAGTACCCCAATGACAATAAGAAGTATCCCATTGCTGAGACTGCGGGATATTTCGAATTCGACCGACGCGATATGGCTGGGGGGCACATCCTCATCGCCCCCTTCTGTCAACCAACCTCTATTCGGGTGGTAGACGACCCGTTGGTCAGTCACTATTCCAAATATGTTATCAACGTAGGTCGTTTCCGCTTTCGTCTCGGACATGCATCAATCTCCCTTTACCAGTCAGGAACCATACCAGGCTGAGTGAGTACCGGATCGTTTAATAATCGCGGCGATTTTCCAACCTCTCAGCGGAGTTGTCAAGATCCAGAAAACAGCGATCAGCAGTCAGCTATCAGCCTCAGATAACAGCGGGAACAGATCAGAAAAAGTTGAGAGCTGAAAGCTAATAGCTTCCCCCTTCGGCGGTTGTAGGGTCGATCACCGACCTGATCTCCGACACCCGATTCGCCGGGAAGCCGCCATTGCGGGCGTGCTCCAGGACCATTTCGGCGTTCGGCGCAATATAAATACAATACACCTTCTCGTCGGTCACGTAGCTGTGGACCCACTGGATCTGCGGTCCCAGCCTATTGAGTATGCCGCACGACTTCTGCGAAATGGCCTGAAGCTCCTGAGGCGACAGCGTACCCGCCCCTGGGATATCACGCTCGATCAGATACTTCGGCATCGTCAATCTCCTTAGAAAAAGCGGTCAGCTTTCAGCCGTAGGTCGGGTTAGCGCAGCGTAACCCGACAACTATCAGCCTCGTGAGTAGTGTCCACCACGACTATGATAAGTCATCATTTCGGGATCGCGACGCCGAACGGCATCTTCCCAACCGGAACCGTGGCGATCACCTTCTCGGTTGCGACATCAATGACGGAGACCGCGTCGCTGCGGCCACACGCAACATAGAGACGCTGCTCGTCCGGCGTAAAGGCCAGATACCAAGCCCGCTGGCCCACCGGGATCTGTTTGATGATGGTCAAGGTACGAGTATCGATCACATAGACGGCATTGCTCCGGCCATGCGCCACATAGAGCCTGCGGCCGTCCCGCGACACCACCACACCAACCGGCCGCTCACCAACCGGGATGCTCTTGATCACCTTGTGACGAGCTACCTCAATCACCGACAGTACGCCGGGCTCGACCTGCTCGCTGGTCACGTAGGCATATCTGCCGTCCGGACTGAAGGCAATCCCGCGCGGGTTCTTCGCAACCGGGATATTCGTCACCACCTTGAGGGCCTTAGTATCGATGACCGAGATAGTATTAGATGTCTCGTTGGACACGTAGGCAATCTGTCCATTAGGACTGATCGCGATCGACTCAGGCTCTACCTGGACCTCGATGGTGGCAATCATTGTACCGGTCTTGGTGTCAAGTACCGTGACCGTCCCGCCGTTCTCATTCACGGCGTACAGACGGCCCCCGTCAGGACTCAGCGCAAGCCCCTCGGGGTCTACTCCGGAAGGCCACGTCGCCACCACCTTCCCGGCCTCGGCATCAATGACACTGACGTCGTCGGAATTGCCGTTGGCGATGTAGACGCGATGTCGGTCCGGTGATATCGCCACGCCCCTTGGCCGCTTGCCCACGGTAATGGTACGAATCACCGCATTGGTTGTCGTATCGATGACCGAGACATCATCGGATTTTTCATTCGCCACATAGGCCATCGGTCCGACCGCAGCAGCCGACGACGCAGCGACACACCACCACAGAAGCGCGATCGCGAGGGACCAGCGGCTTCGACACACGGTTTTCGACATCATCTCGTCTCTCCCTTCGGTGCTGTATGGCGTTGGTAGCAGCCTGTCCGAACGATAACGCTACAATGATTTCCTATCATAGATCAAGAGAGATGTCCATCACGAAGGCCGGTCGGTAAGAGGCCGAAATAGTGATTCAACTTGATTTATTCTTTCGTCTACTGATAT